>NZ_JAVJUO010000069.1:0-72936 GCF_040220555.1 Coleofasciculus sp. C1-SOL-03 | reverse complement strand
GCGTCCGATTCATGGCTTCTGTACTGGCGACATCGTGAAAACGGTCATCCCAAAAGGTGTGAACACAGGAACTTATGTTGCTCGACTTTGCCCATACAGCAACGGCAGAGGTGAGATCTATCCGACAACTGGCAAAAAACGGATTGGCATCAAACTAGAATATGTAGAAAAACCAATTCATCGAAAGGACGGCTACAGCTATGCGTGAAAAGTACCCAAACGGGAAGAAATGTCTAGATGTGTCCAGAAAATAGCAAACAGCTTCTAACCCTTAGATCCAATTCAAACCAATGACCAATGACCAATGACCCAAACATTACTAATTACGGGTACAAATACCGATGCGGGTAAAACGGTATTAACCACGGCTCTCGCCGCTTATTGGCAAACCTATTATCCGCAAAAACGTCTGGGAATTTTCAAGCCGATGCAAACGGGAACCGGGGATTGGGAACATTATCACCAGCAATTCAACCTGGATCAAACCCCTCAAGAGATTGCCCCGTTACAATTTAGCCACCCTGTCGCCCCACCAGTCGCGGCGGAACGGGAAGGACGATCGATAGAATTAAAAGGAGTCTGGCAGGCATTGAATCGCCTCCAGCAGCAACGGGATGTTGTTTTAGTAGAAGGACTAGGGGGACTGGGTTCACCTGTAACCCATGAGTTAACCGTGGCGGATATCGCCAGAGATTGGAAATTACCGAGTGTCATTGTGGTGCCTGTGGCGCTGGGCGCGATCGCACAAACCGTGGCAACCGTGGCATTAGCACGTCAGTCGGGCGTTCTCCTCAAAGGAATTGTCCTCAATTGTGTGCAGCCTCGTTCAGCACAAGACATTGCTGATTGGACTCCGATTGAGTTGATGCAATCGCTGAGTCAAGTTCCCATCTTAGGCATCCTGCCTCACTTAAGTGATCCCACTGATCTGAGCAAACTGGCTCAAGTGGCATCTGAGTTAGAAATAGAGCAATTGTTCTGATTGAACCGAAAATCCTGGTGCTGTTTGAAAAAGTGAATCAAATCTGTGGAAATACCTGAAGTTCTGTAACAGGTATATCAACATCATGGCGAATTTCCAGGAAAATTAGAGAACCACCGACTACGTTTTCTGTGGTAATCACCCATTCCCAATAATTTCCTGGGTCATCTCCAGGATCTATTACCTGAATCAATCCATGATCAAGCCGCTTAACTTGATCTAAAAATCTCAGGCATCCGAGTCCAGACAATGGCGAATCACCCCTAAGAAATGACGAGTAAAATGACCAATGATCACCTTAACGTCTGCGATTGACCGCTATCCGCTAACGGTTACACCAGACACCTGTCTGAGCGATGTCATCGCACTTCTCAATCCAGGAACTCATGTCTTCCCATTCCCCGATGGGAAAGGATTGTGCGGTTCAAGTCATGGTGATGGAACGTGTGGGGACTGTGTCTTTGTCACAGAAGGCGAGCAGTTAGTTGGAGTGATAACAGAGCGGGATTTAGTTCAAATTGTCGCGGCGGGAAGCCGCCTAGAAAGGCTTCGTGTAGCTGACGTGATGACTCAGCCGGTAATCACGCTGAAGCAATCCGAGTTGCGGGATGGTTTCAAAATGCTGAATTTATTCGAGTGCCATGGTATTCGTCATTTACCCATTGTCAATGAGAATAATCAATTGGTAGGAGTTGTTACACCTGAAAGTCTGCACCACGTTCTGCCATCCACTGAACTGTTGAAAAGGCGTCGAGTCGCAGAAGTAATGACACCTAAAATCATTAACGTTTCTCCCACAACCTCGGTGCTAACCGTAGCGCAACGGATAGCAGATTATGGCGTTAATTATGTAGTCATTGGCGAACAACAATATCCGAATCGTTCTGAGCAGATGGTGTCATCAATCTCAGTCGAGTCAAGACCATTATTATTCCCCATTGGCATCATTACTGAACGAGATATTGTCCAATTTAAGGCATTGGGACTCGATTTAAACTTACCAGCTCATACGCTGATGAGTTTTCCCCTACTATGTGTGAATCCAGACGAGTCGTTATGGACAACTCATCAGAAAATGCAGCAGTGGCGAGTGCAGCAATTAGGAGTCTGTCGTCATCAAGGAGAACTGTTGGGTATGGTGACTCAAACCAGTATTCTACAAACTCTTGACCCAGCCCAGTTGTATCAGGTTATTCAAGACTTACAGCAGCAACTGAGTCAACAGCGTCAAATCATTGCCTCACTCCAAGCTGAAAATCGACATCTGCGACGAAATGATCAGGGAGATGAAAAAGATAGGGAAGATAGGGAAGATAGGGAAGATAGGGAAGATAGGGAAGATAGGGAAGATAGGGAAGATAGGGAAGATAGGGAAGATAGGGAAGATAGGGAAGATAGGGAAGATAGGGAAGATAGGGAAGATAAGGGCGGATTTAGTAACATCAGGGTGATCAACAACGATAATCGTGAAACCCACCCCGAAAGATACGCCATGACACCTCTGGTTACTCAAAACGCCGACGATGAAATCGGGAATTCTTGGGAGCCAGTGATACCCTTGGAATTGAGGGAGTGCCAACAAGCGCAAGGAATTCTGAAAAATTTAAACCGTATTCTCAAAACCCTCAGTGAATCACACCGAATCTTGATAAATGCAACCCAGGAATCTGAGTTATTCCAGAACATTTGTCGGTTGATCGTGGAGGTTGGGGGTTATCAGGCGGCTTGGGTGAACTTGACAACTGAGGATACATCCCTAACGGTACAACCTGTGGCTGGGTTTAATAATTCTGATAATACCCCGTATCTAAGACAATTGGTGATGCCTGGGGTCAATCCATCCTCAGGAGAGTCTCCGATTAATCAAATTTGGCAAACTGGACAACCGATAGTTTGTCGCCATATTCAAACTGATCCGAAGTTTACACCCTGGCGATCGCAGGCCTTACAACAAGGGTATGGGGCGTTGATTATTCTACCATTACAGGTTCAAGAGCAGCCGTTGGGTGTGTTGACTATCTATGCGGTAAACTCCAAATCATTTACGCCGGAAGAGGTACAGTTATTGAAAGAATTAGCCAATGATTTAGCCTCCGGTATCGAAGCACTACGCACCCGCCTTGCCCGTGAACAAGCTGAAGCTGAATTATGTCAGTTAAATCAGGAACTCGAAAGTCGGGTACAACAGCGCACGGTTCAACTCGAACAAGAAATTCAGGAACGTGAAGGGATAGAAGCCGCATTACAGCAGGAGTTTGATTTATTATCCCGGGTAATGGAAACCAGCCCGGTGGGGATCATTTGGGTGAATCCGCAGGGACAAATTATGCTAATTAATCATCAAGCGGAACAGATTTTAGGTCTCCAATCAAAAGATAGTTGCCCAGAGTCTCAAGATAAGCTGACGTGGCATTATCAGGATGAGCCAGGAAATTTAAATAATCATAAACAGTTACCGTTCTGGCATTTGTTGAAAACCAATCAGACGGTTAATGACTTACAGTATACTATTGAACGAAAGGATGGTAGCCAAGTATTACTGTCGATTAACGGAACATCCTTATTTAACAAAGTAGGTCAATTAAAGGGTGTCGTATTTGCGATTGATAATGTTACCGAGCGAGTCAAGGCAGAGGAAGAACTGCGACAAAGCGAAGAACGATTCCGGACAGTTGCAAACTTTACGTATGACTGGGAATATTGGCTGAATCCAGAAGGTCAGTTTCTCTATATGTCTCCTTCCTGTGAACGGATTACCGGGTATAGTGCCGATGAATTTTTCCAGGATGCCAGTTTATTGGAGTCGATTATTTATCCAGAAGATCGAGACAAATTTATTCAGCATGGGTGTGCCACTGGCGTAACTCAGAGGGTGTCAGGGATCGATTTTCGCATTCTCACGAAAACTGGAGAATTACGTTGGATTTCTCATATCTGCCAATCTGTACACAGTTCTGAGGGGCGTTGGTTAGGCACACGAGCGAGTAATCGGGATATAACAGAACGCAAACAAGCCGAGGAAGCGTTGCGAGAAAGTGAGAAACGTTTCCGGAGTATGTTCAATCAAGTGGCTGTCGGTATTGTCCAAGCGACGTTATCAGGTCAGTTTCTGTGGTTCAATCAAAAGTTTATCGACGTAGTGCAGTATAGTGCAGAGGAACTGCAAAATAAGACGTGCAAAGATATTACTCACCCCGATGATGTTGACCAGGAACTCACTTGTCTACATCAGTTATTGGCAGGAGAAATTGATACGTTCTCCCGTGAAAAACGCTATCGTCGTAAAGATGGATCTGAGGTTTGGGTGAATTTAAGTGGGTCGCTGATCCGGGATAGTCAAGGTGAACCCAAGTCTTATATTGCCGTAGTGCAAGATATCAGCGATCGCAAACAGGCACAAGCGACGTTACAGCAGCTGAATGAGCAACTGAAAGGGCGGGTGAATGAACTGGGAAGCCGCAACCGAGAAATGGTGTTACTTGGGGAATTGAGTGACTTTCTCCAAGCCTGTTTGACGGTTGACGAGGCATATCAGGCGATCGCGACATTAGTGGCTCCCCTATTTCCGGGGAGTTCCGGTGGCGTCTTCGCGATTAATCCGTCGGAAAATTGGGTGGAAGCTATGGCAACGTGGGGAACCGCTTTGGCGAGTCAGACGCTATTTTCGCCGAAGGCATGTTGGGCATTACGTCGGGGACGTCCCCATTGGGTAACTCAACAACAATCTGGTTTACGTTGTCCCCATATTCACTCAGATATTTCTCCCCTAGAATCCTTTTGTGTGCCAATGATGGCACAGGGAAAAGCGTTAGGAATTTTATATATTAGTTCGCCACAATCGGGACAATTGACCGAGGCAAAACAACGGTTAGCCCTAACGGTGGCTGAACATTTAGCTCTGTCGTTAGCCAATTTAAAATTACGGGAAACCCTGTCTCAACAAAGTATTCGAGATGCACTGACTGGACTATTTAATCGGCGTTATATGGAAGAGTCTCTAGAGCGGGAAATTCATCGAGCGCAACGTCATCAACAACCGATGGGAATTATTATGGTAGATATTGATCATTTTAAGCATTTTAACGACACCTTTGGTCATGAAGCCGGAGATGTTGTGTTACGAGAATTAGGCTTATTTTTGCAACGAAGTATTCGGGCGTCGGATATTGCCTGCCGTTATGGGGGTGAGGAGTTAATTCTGATTTTGCCAGATGCTTCACTGGCTGATACTAAGCAACGGGCGGAGCAAATTCGCCAAGATGTTAAGGGGTTGCAGATCGAGTATCACAATCAACCCTTAGACACGATCGCGATTTCTGTGGGTGTGGCGGCGTTTGCGGAACATGGTTCCACGGCGGAGGAACTAATTGCGACGGCGGATCGGGCGCTTTACCAAGCCAAAGCCCAAGGGCGCGATCGCGTGATTACTGGATCGGCGCTCTAGCCAAGGTGGGTAGGAGCAGCTTGGCATTGCCAAAACGGTATGACCTGTTTTCTAACCTGAAACGATCATACCGTGAGCAAGCTGATCAATCAAAGATTATGACGGGAGACTTCTTGCCGATTCAGTTAACGTTACTTAAATCCGGAAACACCTCCTGCACCGCCGGATGAACTAACTGATTATTCTGGACATTTACCCCCTTCGCCAACGCCACATCTGAGGCGACAGCTTTTATCCCTTCATTGGCTAACTTGAGAACATAAGGTAACGTACTGTTATTCAGGGCTTGCGTCGAACTCCAGGGTACAGCACCGGGCATATTGGGGACACCGTAATGCACCACCCCTTCATCGATATAGGTGGGATTCGTGTGTGAGGTGGATTTCACGGTTTCAATACATCCCCCCTGATCCACCGCCACATCAACAATTACCGCACCCGGATGCATTTGTTGCACCAATCCGCGCGGGACAAGAATCGGCGCCCGACGCCCTGGAACTAACACCGCCCCAATCAGCAAATCTGCTTGGGGAACAACGGCTTCAATCTGAGCTGAATTACTGTAAAGGAGTTCAACCCTGGAACCAAACAGGGTTTCTAAGTAGGCGAGACGTTCAATATTAATATCCAAAATCTGAACCTGAGCACCCATTCCTACGGCAATTTTCGCCGCTTCTGTACCGACAACGCCACCCCCAAGAATCACTACGTTACCGCGTCTCACTCCAGGGACACCCCCCAAAAGCACCCCGCGTCCCCCTTGTTGGCGTTCCAAGAATCGAGCGCCAAATTGGACAGAAAGCCGACCTGCAATAATGCTCATTGGTGTCAGCAAGGGGAGACGGCGATCCGGAAGTTCCACGGTTTCATAGGCGATCGCACAAACACCACTATCGATTAAACTCTCAGTCAATGGGCGATCCGCCGCCAAATGCAGGTAGGTAAATAGTAATTGGTCTTTCTGTAAATATGGATACTCCGACGTTAGCGGTTCTTTCACCTTAACCACCAATTCCCGATTCCACGCCTCGGCTGCTGTAGCGACAATCTTAGCGCCACTATGCTGATAGTCTTCATCGGTAAAGCCAGCCCCCGCCCCCGCCTGGGTTTCAATCCAAACCTGATGTCCAGCTTCCTGTAAGACGCGAACACTACTAGGACTCAAGCCAACTCGAAATTCTTGATCTTTTGTCTCTTTGGGTACACCGATTTCCATCGTTTTCCTTTATGTATTGCAGTTTTCAGACGTTGTGCCATAAGGACTAAGCTTATACCCCTTGGGCGATCGCACAACACTGTTGTGGACATTGGTATCACTTAACCGGCACCCATTCTGTTCCTGCTTTTTTAAATGTTAAACTTAGTAAAGAAATATAACTGAATCATTACACCAGACTTGGCAACCATGACACAACCCCAACCCACAACCACTCCCCAACTTGCCGAACCCAAGTTCGGTTTCAATGAATATGCTGAACGCTTGAATGGTCGAGCCGCAATGATTGGCTTTGTCTTGACCCTGGCGATTGAATATGCTACAGGTCAAGGACTGCTCAGTTGGCTAGGTTTGCAATAATACTGTGACTCTATGGCAGTGAGAGTATTTTGCTCCCGAAAGCGTCCCTGGGCATAACCCAGTGAGCGGTTCTGAACAAGTCAAACGTCTCACGTCAATTGTCGGGGCAATTTAGCCTGTAGGGGCGGGTTTAGCCACTGAAGCTAGCTTACCCGCCAATAACTGACGAACAAAACCCGCCCTCCTCCGCCCCTAGCAAATAGATTAAGTCAGTCGCTGTACTGATTGCGACTATAGAGGATTAGTGGTAAAGAATAAGCGGTTGTCGGTTAATCTGTCGATTAATCGGATACCCTAGAAGTAGATTAAGCACTGACGTGGAATAGAGATAAATAGTAAACCGTGATGAATGCCTTAGGACCTCGATTCTGGAAGCTAGCCTACCGCAAAGAACCAATTTCTAGCTTTATTGTCACAGTCGGCGCTGTTGATGCTGTCATTGGTGGAGTTGGCGAACGCTGGTCGCTGCTAACCTTTGGGTTAATGATGGTCATGTTAGCCGTTGGTATCCGCTGGTGGCAAAGCCAACGTCGCCAAACCGAACTGGCTGAACAACCCGTAACTCCTCATTATCTGCCATCAAGTCCTTCCCGTCCCCCCTTACCAATGCTCAGTACCAGCAAGCGTCATCCCCATCGCTGATGCTTGGATAGCTGCACGTCGGGTGTAATTGATCGGAAACTCAGGGCGAGATAGGAAGGCGAATTGGCGGGAATGACACACAAAGCAACATTAGAGCGATTGTATAAAATTGGCGAAGTTGCCAATCAAACTGGGTTGTCGGTAAAAACGATTCGCTATTACGAAGAAGTGGGGTTACTGACACCAACCACAACCCGTTCCGAATCCGGTTATCGCCTGTTTACCGAGCAAACCCTGAATCGGTTAGCCTTTATTAAGCGATCGCAATCCCTGGGACTCAGCCTGAGTGAAATCCACAAAATCCTCGACATTCACGACTCCGGCGAGTTACCCTGTGGTGCAGTGAAACAACATTTGCTGCATAAAGTCGAAGAAATTAACCAGCAAATTCAAGCCCTAGAACTGCTCAAATCAGAGCTGATCGGCTTACTCTCAGGATGGCAAGAGCAACCACCGCGCGATCGCGTCGCTCAAACTATCTGCCCCAACATTCAATGAATAATTGTCCAGATGTACCATGGCGAGTCTGGACTCAACGCTGGGCTATAAAAGTACCTGGCGCGTGTGTAGGGGCGGGTTTCACGATTATCGTTTTTGACCTCACCCCGATGGAACTAAACCCGCCCCATTCCAAGTTTGAAGTGCGATAATTTAGGACGAATGACGAATGACAAATGACGAATGACAAATGACATAAGGACAGTTTTAATCGGAGTGATGATCGGTTTGGCGACTATAAGCCATAAGGCAATAAGTCAGCCTTTACCTGTACCCGTTGTACCACCCAGTCCGGAAAATCCCGTCCAACCAACGCCTCCTACCCCCTTCGATTCGCCAAATCCTGAATTCTCTCCACCTCAACCCCTTTCCTCACCTGAAACCTGGAGGAATCCGCGACGAATCTACACCTTTACAGGTCATAACACAGCCGTTGATTCCTTATTCTTTAGTCTAGATGGAACAATTTTAATTAGCGGCGGTAGTCGTAACGATGGCAAAATTAAATTCTGGCAGCTAAAAACAGGTCGGGAAATTGATAGCCTACGAGCGCAACGCACTTCAGTATCTGTCTTGGGCTTATCACCCGATGGAGAAACCTTAGTCAGTTCGGGTACAGATTCTGCGGTTAATCTCTGGAACTGGAGAACCGGAGATTATATCCATCAGTTTCGCAATCATACCAGCAATGTCTTATCCTTGGCAATCACGCCCGATGGTCGTACCTTAGTCACCGGAGCTTTAGATGGAATTCGACTCTGGGATTTAACCAAACAACGTCGAATTTACACCTTAGCGCGTTTTGATAACCAAACCTATGGGCTAGCCATTCACCCGGATGGAGATATTTTGGCAAGTGGTCATAAGTTTGGCTCCATAAAACTTTGGAACTTAAACACAGGACAATCACTCAATCAGATTCGCGCCCATCGCGGTTCTGTGAATGCCTTGGCGTTTACACCCGATGGACAAACTTTAGTCAGTGGTAGTTATGATCGCACGATTAAAGTCTGGAATCTGAGAACAGGGCAATTAGCACAAACTCTTTCCGGACATACTGGGCGAGTTTGGGCTTTGGCGATTAACCCTGATGGTGAAACCCTAGCCAGCGCCAGCCGTGACGGGGTGCGACTATGGAATTTAAGGACAGGGGAACTGTTGGCATTACTGACAGCCCACGAAGATTGGGTGCATTCCGTTGCCTTTAGCCCTGATGGTACGCTTCTGGCGACAGGCGGATTTGATCGGCAAATCATGGTTTGGCAAATTCCTCTGGTAAGCGGTGAGGAATTGGCACAACGTTCTCAGTAGGGGCTTGGTTCCCAAGCCCTTACTTGGTTACTTCAAGGAAATCTAGTATAGACTGGAGAACAAAAGCATGAAAGCTAAACTTAATATAAAGCCAAATTAATCTTTGGCAAAGAAAAGCTGATGACTCATCCTACGCTGAAAAAAAATTACAGCGTGGGGAACCTATCGCCGGACTAGCTAATCAACCGGAACAAACGGCGCTCACAGAAGACGCAATCACCAATCGTCCAAGGGTCTGTTAACCATAAAACAGTAAGCGGAAAAAGTCAAGCAAAATTCGTTTTCCTTCAGAAATAAGCCTGTAATGAGCGAGCGAAGTTGCTTTTGTTCATCCATTTTGATGTCAAAAAATTCACCCCTAAAACCTTGGTCTCTTGTTTTATTGATAATTCCGATAGTCTATCCATGGCGACGGTGATTGAATTATGCCAAGCCATCTCTGGAGAAATTAGACTACAGCCATTGCTCTCAACCTTAATTCGGATAGCCTTTGAGATGACAGATGCTCAAAGCGTTACCCTGATTTTGCCTCAGCCGCAGGGTTTGGTCATAGCCGCTAGGGGGGTAAGGAATATGAACCCAACCATTTTGCCCCTGACTCCTATCGAATCCAGCCCGGAGATTTCCCTAACCCTGGTTGAATATGTTTGGCATCATCCAGATATTTTGGTTGTCTCAGATGATACGACAGATGTTAAACGATGGTCAACGATCGCACTGAACCGGGCAGATAAGGTTGGGTTGAGTAACGAAACCCACCCGTACAACCCATGTCCTAGAACGCAGCAAAGGGTCAACAATCAACCATCAACACGTCCCCAACTGAGTGTATTATGTGCGCCGTTAACCGTTGGTGACCAGGGAATTGGTATTCTTTACCTAGAAAATAATCAAACCCGAGACGCTTTTGCGGGCGATCGCATGGCGATTATCCAACTCCTGTGCGTCCAAGCTGCATCAGCACTAAAAAATGCCCAAGCCTACGAACACCTGGAAAACCATTCACGAACCCTGGAGCAAACAGTAGCACAACAACAGAAGCAATTACAACATACTCAATCCCACTACCATTCCATTGTTGAGGATCAAAGCGAACTCATTTGTCGTTACAATGCCGAGGGCAGACTCACCTTTGTTAACGAAGTCTATTGTCGCTATTTCAACAAAACGCCCGAAGAACTGATCGGATACCACTTTGTTCCCCTGATTCACCCCGATGATCAAACCCTGTTAGAAGACTGTATCGCTGGGTTGACTCCAGACAATCCCGTGGATATAGTCGAACACCGTGTCATTTTAGAGAGTGGTGAAATCCGCTGGCAACAATGGAGCGATCGCGCTATTTTTGATCAGCAAGGTCGATTACTGGAATTCCAGGCGGTAGGGCGAGATATCACTGATTGCAAATTAACCGAAGCACGCCTGCGCCACAGTGAAGCCAGACTCAACGCCGTTGTTACCAGTACCTCCGACGGGATTATGATTGTTGATCGCCAAGGTCAAGTCCGCTTTACCAATCCCGCTGCCGCCAACCTCTTAAATCAGGACATGGAGAAGTTACTTAACTATAACTTCGGACTGCCCGTTGGCGTGAATCAAACCACGGAATTGGGAATTATCCGCCCGGATGGACAACTCAGCTTTGCCGAAATGAGTGTAGTTGAAACCGAATGGGAAGGTGAATCGGTTTTTGAGATTTGTTTGCGCGATGTCACTGAACGTCAACGGGCGGAAGCCGCCTTACGGGAAAGTGAAGAACGTTTCCGGGCAATTTTTGAACAAGCCGCCGTGGGAATTGCCCTAGGGACACCATCGAGACAGTTCATTCGAGTGAATCAACGGTTTTGTGACTTAGTAGGATACGAAGAGTCGGAATTATTACAGCTTAGTTTCCCCGACATTACTCACCCTGATGACCGAGCCGCAGAACTTAATGATTTAACCCAGTTATTGGCAGGTCAACGGTCTACCTATTCTAGAGAAAAACGGTTTATCCGCAAAGATGGTCAATGGCAATGGGTGAATATTTCCGTCTCCCTAGTGCGGACGTGGACGGATGCTCCCAATTATATGATTGGCATCGTTGAGGATATCCAACAGCGCAAGCAAACCGAAGCCGCCCTCCAACAGGCGTTAGATGAAGCAGAAGCCGCGAATCGAGGCAAAAGTGAGTTCTTGGCAAATATGAGTCATGAACTGCGGACTCCCCTAAATGCCATTCTGGGCTTTACTCAACTTATGGCAAGGGATGCATCTCTCAATCAAGATCAGCAAGATTATTTAGGCATTATTACCCGTTCCGGTGAACATTTACTGGATTTGATTAATAATGTCCTGAATATGTCCAAAATTGAGGCGGGAAGAATTTCTCTCTCAGAAACTAGCGTTGATCTCTACAGTTTGATCGATTCCATTGCCGAGATGTTGCGCCTGAAAGCCCTCTCTAAAGGGGTACAACTTATCGTGGAGCGCACGGCAAATGTACCTCGCTATGGCGTGGCGGATGAGGGAAAATTGCGGCAGATTTTGATTAACTTAGTCGGTAATGCGGTCAAATTTACCTCACAAGGTCAAGTGATCTTGCGGGTGAAAGACATATCCGATACGACAACCGCCCCAATGAACATAGAGACTCAATCCCGGCTGTTTTTTGAAGTTGAAGATACGGGGGTTGGTATTCCGGCGGATGAACTGGATACCTTGTTTCAAGCCTTTGTGCAAACCAAAACCAGTCAGCGATCGCAGTCGGGAACGGGTCTAGGTTTAGCCATTAGTCGTCGATTTGTTCAGTTGATGGGTGGCGATATTACCATTCACAGTACTCCCGGTCAAGGTACCTTGATCAAATTTGATCTCCCCATCGGCATCGTTCCCCAAGACCAGATTCCTAGCCAACCCTTAAGTCAACAGGTGATTGGCATCGCTCCCGACCAACCCAACTATCGCATTTTAGTGGTTGAAGATCAATGGGCAAATCGCAAACCCCTGGTTAAGTTTCTGGAATCTTTAGGATTAGACGTGCGAGAAGCCGATAATGGTCAACTCGCTGTGGCGATTTGGCAACGTTGGCATCCGCATCTGATTTGGTTAGACATGCGAATGCCGGTGATGGATGGGTATGAAGCTACCCAATTGATTAAATCCCATCCTCAGGGAAAAACAACCGTGATTATTGCCTTAACCGCTAGCGCCTTTGATGAAGAACGCACCGCTATTTTAGACGCAGGGTGTGATGATTTTGTCGCCAAGCCCTTCCGAACGGACGCGATTTTAGAGAAAATGGCACAACATTTAGGACTGCGTTATCGCTATGAAGAGGCGACTCCACCTTCATCGGATGCTGAGACACCGATATTAAGCCCTGAGGATTTAAACGTGATGCCGACAAATTGGATTACCCAGTTGCACCAAGCCGCCATCCAGCTTAATAACAAACAGATTATTCAGCTGATCGAACAAATTCCCCCAGAACAGACATTACTAGCAAAATCTTTAACCGATTTAGTTAATAACTTTCGTTGTGATGTCATTATGGATATAGCGCAAAAGGCTAAGTAGGTGGGAAAAATTAAAGTTAACGACTGTGTTCGTTATTTGTCTTATGTCATTTGCTCTCCCAACGTCCAGACGTAGCCTGCTACGTCTCTACATTGCTCCCCCTTGGCAACCCGACTTGCTTATGAACAGTTATCAGCCAAAGACCGCAAAAGGAACTATTTTAATCGTTGATGATACACCCGATAGCTTACGTCTGTTGGAAGCCGCACTGACACGATATGGGTATGAAGTTCGCAGTACAGTCAACGGTGCCATGGCATTAACGGCAGCAAAAGCAGTAACCCCGGATCTGATTTTGTTAGACATTAAAATGCCTGACATGAATGGCTATGAGGTTTGTTCCGCCTTGAAAGCTTCGCCCGTTACTCGTGATATTCCGATCATTTTTATTAGCGCCTTAGATGAAGTCTTTGATAAAGTCAAAGCCTTTACCTTGGGAGGGGCTGACTATATTACCAAACCTTTCCAATTTGAAGAAGTTTTGGCGCGTGTGGATCATCAACTGACGATTCGCCAACTTACCCAAGGGTTAGAGCAACGAGTTGAAGAACGAACCGCCCAATTAAAACACACCTTACAGGAGTTACAACAAGCCCAAGTTCAGCTTGTACAAATTGAAAAAATGGCAACGTTGGGTCAACTGGTAGCCGCCGTCGCCCATGAAATTAACAATCCGGTAGGATTTATTAATGGAAATCTCAGTTGTGCCAAGGACTATACGAATGATTTAATTTCCCTGCTGCGCCTGTATCAAGAAAAGTTTCCCCATCCCGGAACTGAAATTGAGCAAGAGAGTCAGGAGATTGAACTTGATTATCTAATTGAGGATCTGCCGAGTATTTTATCCTCAATGAAAAAGGGAGTTGATCGTCTCTTTCAGCTCAGTAGTTCCTTGCGAACCTTTTCTCGGTTGGATGCTCATACCAAGATAGTCTTTAATATCCATGATGGAATTGAGAGTACATTGTTAATCTTAAAGCATCGGCTCAAGGCAAATGATAAACGTCCAGCAATCGAGGTGATTAAAAACTATGGCGAATTACCGCCTATCGAGTGTTATCCTGGGCAACTAAATCAAGTTTTTATGAATATCATTGCTAATGCGATTGATGCGTTAGATGAATTACAGGGAAATAAGTCAGAGGAATTGCCTAAAGATTATCTGCCTAAAATTAAAATTGATACCGATATTCAGGACGATAAAGAAACGGTTATGATTCGGATTCGCGATAATGGGATAGGCATGTCTACTCAGGTAAAAGAGTCTATATTTGATAACTTTTTTACCACCAAACCTGTGGGCAAAGGAACAGGTTTGGGCTTATCGATTGCCCGTCAGATTGTGGTTGAAAAGCATGGAGGACACCTAACTTTTAATTCCGCACCAAGGCAAGGAACCGAGTTCGTGGTTGAGTTGCCCATGTCATAAGTCTTATGGTCTGTCACTTATCAAGCCACAATTGTAGGGGCGGGTTTAGCCACTAGGCTAGCTTGTTACTAATAAATGAACAACAAAACCCGCCCTGATTCATAACTGCTGTAATTATTTAAAGATAAGGGAATTATGGAGAAAATTCGCGATCGCCTGATTAATCTGTGCGCGATCGCCCTTGTCTCGTCCAAACGCCGCCGCATGACCGTAGACTGAGTTCACTACCATCAGTTGAGCATCGGGAATCAGTGCAGCTTCTGCGGTGACATCAGCGACAGCAAAATAGGCATCCGTGCGAATGGGTAGAAAAAGAACCTTTGCTTTTATACTCCCCAATGCCTTCTTTAATGATCCATCCATACCGGGCGTCAAACTAACATCATGATCCGCCCAAGTCTGAAAATGACATAATAGGTCATTCGCATCTTTTTCATGATAGCGGGTACGCCACTTCGCCAAAAATTCATCCAAGGAATTTGCCTGGGTATCAGGATACCTTTGATACACCTGTAAAGAATAAAACTCTGGCGAAAATGCCCAAGGCGCCCAAGCTTCAGACATGCGTGACAGTCCCAGCAAAGGAGGTTCTTTATAATTGCCCTCCTGAAACGCTGGATCAGAACGAATACAGGTAGCTAAACTATTAAGAAATAAACGAACATGCCAAGTCGCCCGACAACTTCCGGCAATAACCACAGCTTTTTCTACCCTATCCGGATAACTCACCGCCCATTGAATAGCCTGTTGTCCCCCCATACTTGCACCAACCACAGCACGAATCTCTTTAACGCCAAGATGATTGAGAAGTGCTGATTGTAAATTCACATTATCCCGAATCGTTACTGTCGGAAAATTAGCACCATTAAATGGTAGCGACGTATTACTTGGAGAACTACTGCGCCCATTCCCCAACAACTCTGTATGAATAATCCAATCTCTTTTCGGATCTAACGCCAACTTAGCACCCCGCAGATAAGCCAAATCATAATAACTTTGTGCAAAAGCCGTACAGGTAACAATTGGCGGTTGTGATGACGGTGTACCACTAATCCGATAAGCTAAATTTACCTGAGGTAATACAACACCAGATTCCAGTTGAAACCGCTCAAGTGTAAACGTATTAAATTTAGGTGCTGGAAAAATACCCATTATTCGTCATTCGTCATTCGTCATTCGTCATTCGTCATTCGTCATTTGTTGGGGAACAGGGAACAGGGAATACCCAATTTAACTGTACATCAGCTTATTTTCATATATATTGTTTTGACGATAAACGTTTCCATCAAATACACCCAATTACTCTGCGTCCCTCTGCGTTAACCTCTGCGTCCTCTGCGTTGAAAAAATAGGTATCAACTGTACCACTATCAGGAACCTATCAATAAAAAAATAGTCAAATTCCTCCATAGTCATTGTCTTATAGCAGGTCTATTTCCATGTTAAATTACCGCTGGCAGTCAAAACTAGCCGTCCTGATGGCACTAGGCATAACCACAACAGCCTCGCTTCCCATCCTCATCGCCGCACCAGCGACAGCCAAACCCCAACCTTATCGTATCGGGCAACTGTTTCCCTCACAACCCACACCAGTCACCCCTCGTTCTACCCAGGTCAGTGTACCATCGGGAACAGTCATTGCAGTTAAATCTGAGGAAGCGGAAAAAATAGTCGTTACCCCCGATGAAACCGCCCCCGTAACCCTAACCATTACCCAGCCGATTCGTTCCTCCGCCGGAACAATTTTAATTCCAGCAGGAAGTCACATTGAAGGAGAATTACGTCCCGTAGAAGGCGGAACTCAGTTTATCGCCAAACAGCTAATCCTGAAAACCAGTAATCGCCAATTACCGATTGAAGCGACATCTGCGGTAATTACCGAAACCGAAACCATTGATAGCGGAACCGATTTGAGTAATATTCTCAAAAATGCCGCCATTGGTGCAGCCGCCGCTGGGATTTTGTCAGAACTATTCGGCGATATTGATTTAATTGAAGTTTTAGTCGGTGCTGGATTAGGCGCATTAGGCGGATTACTTTTAGGTGGAGGTGAACAAGCCGAAGTTTTCGTGATTTACCCAGAAACCGATTTAGACTTAACCTTAGACACTGAGTTAGTTCTTAGATGAAGGCAGAAGACTCCAGGGCAGAGGGTAGAAGATAAAGTAGCCAAGTTTTAAAGGGGGGTGACAACAGCGAATTTGGATAACACGTTTATTTGTAGGGGCGGGTTTTACAGTTATCGGTTGCGAGTAGACACAGATGTAAATAAACCCGCCCTTCCCCAAGGTTCATCCAGAAATAAAACCAAATTTTATAACTCTAACTAACCTGGAGGTGGGCAAGAGCAAAAACGATAATATAAGCACTTCAGGGTTTATAACTCTTGCCCACCCTACATAAAACGAATGCCACTGACTTAAGGTTGGTGGGCAATGCCCACCCTACTGTATATCAAAGGTTTCGGTGATTCCCTAATGCTTATTTCAGTGCCAACCTACATAAAACAACCGATGAAGGACAAAGGACGAATGACCAATTCATCCCCAAAACAAAGCCGAAAACACACAAGCCATAATTAATCCCGTCGCATCTGCCAATAAAGCCGCCACCAGTGCATAACGGATACGAGTAATGCCAACAGCGCCAAAATAAACCGCCAACACATAAAACGTTGTTTCCGTACTCCCCATCATCGTCGAAGCCAAAAACGCACTATAGGAATCCGGCGCCCTTTCCACAATTTCACTCATAATCCCAAACGCCCCTCCCCCAGACAGAGGACGGATTAACGCCATCGGTAAAACTTCAGCAGGCATCCCAATTAAACTCGTTATCGGATTTAATAGAGTCGAAAGCGCCTCCATCGCCCCCGACGCCCGAAACATACCAATTGCCACTAAAATAGCGACTAGAAACGGAATAATCCGAATCGCAATCTCGAACCCCTGTACCGCCCCCTCTGTCACTGCTTCATAAACTTTCACCCCGCGTCCCACCCCATAGGCGATAATCAATAAGATTAATGTCGGAATCAGCCAATAGGAAATAAAATCCTGGTCAAAGAAATTCCCTAACCCTTGGTTCGTGATTACTCCATAAACCATGGAAAACAGAAATCCAGCAATAAACCCCCAGGCAATAATCTTAGAAATTAGACCTGCTGGATACAACAAATGGGAAAAATCCGGTTCTTCAACGGGTTTAACCTCATCCTCGGTTTGCAGCACCGTTTCTTGTCCTGAACTATCCGCGACAGGCGTATCTGATACTTGACTCCGTTTGCGTAAAAACAACGCCACTAACACCCCAACTAAGGTAGAACAAGTCGTAGACAAAAATGTCGGTAGCCAAATGGCAGCAGGATCACTACTATTTGCCGCCGCCCGTACACCAATGACACCCAGAGGGAATAGGGCGACACTCGATGTATTAATTGCCAAAAACAAGCACATCGCATCCGTTGCGGTTCCCGGAAACGGATTCAACTTATTTAACTCCACCATCGCCTTAATGCCAAACGGAGTCGCCGCATTCCCCAACCCCAGCATATTGGCAGAAATATTCAGAATCATCGCCCCCATCGCCGGATGGGTGGGGGGTACATCGGGAAAAAGTTTCACCATCAAGGGTTTGAGCAGAGTTGCCAGATTGTACATCAACCCTCCGGCTTCCAAAACCCGCACTAATCCTAACCAAAGCGCCATCACGCCAATCAAACCAATGGCTAACTCGACAGCCGTTTTAGCGGATTCAAAACTGGCGTCAGTAATGGCTTGCATCTTGTCGGTATACCCGGCAAATAGGATAGCGACAGCAATAAAGCCGACAAAAACAATGTTGATAGCGCTGGGCTTCCTCGATGGTTGGGAGGACATACTCAATAACCGTAAATAGACAAACTCATAGAATAACGGCAAAAGACCGAAGGCAAAAGCCCTCAGTCTTTTAATTGCTCTATAATAATCAGTTCTAGATGCCTGTCGGCTACCAGCAGTTCAGTCAGTTCGTAGGGATACGAAGCGTTTTCGTTAGAAGGAGTCAGGTATCGCTGTTTAACTACATCAAGCCGAGTTGTTGGAGAATGCCTTGCCCGGTGAGGTATTCAGTCGCGATACCAATGACGAAGCCCAGCATCGCTAAGCGACCATTCCAGGTTTCCGCAAAGGAGGTAAAGCCAAACTTGGTTTCTTGTTCTTGCATAATTTTTCCCTCTCAATACCTTTGGTGTGCGTTTTTACCTTGTCTAGTGACCCGTCTCGACGGATTACATCAAGCCGATTTGCTGGAGAATGCCTTGCCCGGTGAGCAATTCGGTGGCGATACCAATGACGAAGCCCAGCATCGCTAAGCGACCATTCCAGGTTTCAGCGAAGGAGGTAAAGCCAAATTTGGTTTCTTGTTCTTGCATGAGTGGTGTCTCCTGTATCTGTCTCTGTAATAAAATTTAACTTAATTTTTCTAAAGCTGCAACATTTCTTTAGATTCATGAGCCACGCAATATGATATGTAGATGATTGATGCTGCTTATGTAGAGACGTGCCATGGCACGTCTAGGATCAGGGGAAAACACCCCTCATCCGGCTCTCTATTGAGCGTTCTGGAACCACTCCGTTACCCCATCCGCGATCGCACGGGCTAATCTCTGCTGTTGTTGGGGATTCGTAATCCACTCAAATTCCTCTGGATTAATCATGAATCCCAGTTCTAATAACACTGATGGCGCCGTATGAGGGCGAGTCAGTGCCAGATTATTCCAAAACACCCCATAAGCTGGACGATCTAACTGGTTCACCAGATAATCCTGCAAAAATACCGCCAAACTATGCGCCTGGGGATGATACCAAAACATACCAACCCCTTTGGTATTCATCGCATCACCTGCATCCGGGAGGGCATTGTAATGAATCGAAAGCGCGATCGCAGGTTTAATCTGGTTAATCATGGTTACGCGATCGCCCAATGACACCACCCGATCTGTTTCCCGTGTCATATATACCGTTGCGCCCTTTTCCTGAAGTTGATCACGTAATAACTTCGACACAATCAAATTCACATCTTTTTCCGGATAACCCGTTGGTCCCCTCGCCCCTAATTCTGCACCCCCGTGTCCGGGATCAAGAAGGATGTTAATTCCTTTTAGTGGTTGTAAAGCATTGTCAGAATTGGGTGCTACGTTTTGAGTGCGAACAGTTGGCGGATGGCGTAAGGTGAGAATCAGGTTAGTTTGGTCATATCTCAGGTCATACCCCCATTGTTGATCAACTTTCAAGTTAAACGTATAGTTCACCTGAGTTGGCGTCACTTGTTGCCAATCTAAGCGTTTAATCAGGGGGTCATCATCCAAGCGGATCACATCAGTTTGGGCGGTTGTGTTATGCAGCATTAACGTAAACGTGCGATCGCCTTGTTGAACCGTCACAGGTACAGGTGTATTTAAGGGAAACACCACCTCTGTCGCCCCTGGAATCTGACGGGCGCGGATACTACGAATCAAGGCTGTCGGCGGAACTGTATTCGGAACAATACGCACTTCTTCGGCTTTAATCCAAGCCCCATAATCTAAACGTACCCATTCCCCTTCCCGCCCCGTAACCGTCGCCCTGACGCCTTTAGGTAAGGGGGTGAGGCGAGAATAGGTGGTACTCGGTCCGGTTCGGGCTACACCTGCATCCACGATTACCTCAGCCACCTCTAATTCAACCGGGTTGAGAATTGAAATCTGTCCAGGTGCAGCTTGACTTATGGTTTTCCCATTCAAGGTTAGCTGATATTCTGGTTGTCCTAAATTTGCCGCGTTTTCTGTAGTTGCACAGCCTTGATAGTCACCCCTCGTTGATTGAATACCAACTTGATTTTGGTCAATTAATCCGGCGGAATTGGGCGGTAACGGGACATCCTGGGATTGAGCCATCAAGGGAATCGCTTGATTTGCCAGGTTCACGGTAACAGTTGCATTTGGCGGCGCGATCGCACGAAAACAGATTAGTTCTCCAGGTAATCGGGCAATATCCACGTTTGGGGTTAGGGAATCCTTGGCAAAACTTAACCCGGTTGGTACGTTTGGAGTCGGATCAACGCGAGTTACATTAATCTGAATGGTCTGATTTTGATAGCGCAAAGTAAAGCGATTTTTGCCCAATTCCAAGGGAAAACTCGGCGCAAAATGCCCAGCCGGACTGCGGGGGATCACTTGACCATTGACCCGCACGTCTCCTGTGGGGGGTGCTGTTCCAATTAGGAAAATTTGTTCCGCCGTGGTTTGATGATTGTCAGACGGATACGTCAGGAAAAGAGGGTGTTCCGCCCAAGCTGGAGATGCAATAACTGATGCTAATACAGCTAATCCTAGGATGGTTTTCATTTGTCATTTGTTAGGGAACAGGGAACAGGGAACAGGGAACAGGGAATAGGGTGTAGGGTGCGTTAGCGTTCGCGAATGAGCCGCCGTTTCATTGCCACTACCTGTTAAATCTAGGTAAGCGACGGTTTTCGGATTAAGACAGCGAAACGTATCCATACCTTTAGGGGATAAATTAATCCGCCCTTGTCGCGGTGCTGTTGCTGTAAAAAAAATCCGTTGTTCTTGAATGAAGTTTTGTAAAATTTTGGGGAGTTCTGAATAAAATTTTGCCATCGTCCTCTGGATAGATAAAGAAAAATAAACTTTTGTAAATGTAGGCGGACAATTTGTTACCTTGTCCGTAGAAAGCGATAGCTAGTCGTCTAGCGTAGGAATAGGGATGAGCGTGGAGTGGGAGAGGGGTTGGATACATTGTCAGCTAGAGTTCATAGTGCTTTGGGGAAAAAGCAAGGCTATAAAAGCGTCAGGCTTTCGGGGTGGACATTCCAGACGAGAGCGGATGCTTAACGTAAAAGATAAAAGAATGCCCAAAAACCAATCAGGTATCGTGCAGACGAGTTGTAAATGGGGACAATAGAGAAAGGATGTTCCAGAGGAAACGGGTGACGTCTCAAATCAGGCGCAGCGAGTTTCATTGGTGTGGGTGTACGCAGTTGGTAAGGACAATTTCAATAATCGGTCAGGGGACGATTACTCAGGAGAGTGATTGAGGGCATCATACTCTAGCCTGACCCCCAACAATCTTAAGAGACTGTGGCACAATTAACGGGGTGCATCTTGAAAAGTCTGAGTACTTAAAAATTCTATGGCTAAATTTGTCTTTGTAACAGGTGGGGTTGTATCTAGCATCGGTAAGGGTATCGTTGCTGCTAGCTTAGGACGATTGCTCAAATCACGGGATTATTCGGTGTCGATTCTTAAGCTAGACCCCTATATTAACGTCGATCCAGGAACCATGAGTCCCTTTCAACATGGGGAAGTCTTTGTCACAGCAGATGGGGCGGAGACGGATTTAGACTTGGGACATTATGAGCGGTTTACGGATACGCTGATGTCCCGCCTCAATAGTGTCACCACCGGATCAATCTATCAGGCGGTGCTGAATAAAGAACGTCGCGGTGACTACATGGGGGGAACAGTGCAGGTGATTCCCCATATTACCAATGAGATTAAGGAACGGATTCATCGGGTGGCGAAAAATACGAATCCGGATGTGGTGATTACCGAAATTGGGGGGACAGTGGGGGATATTGAATCCTTACCATTTTTGGAAGCGATTCGTCAATTCCGTAAGGATGTGGGGCGCAATAATGTGCTGTATATGCACGTTACCCTGTTACCCTGGATTCCTTCAGCAGGTGAAATGAAAACCAAACCGACTCAGCATTCGGTGAAAGAACTGCGTTCGATTGGGATTCAACCGGATATTTTAGTCTGTCGGTGCGATCGCGCCCTACAACCAGGGATTAAAGAGAAACTCTCGGAGTTCTGTGATGTGCCTGTGGAATCGGTAATTACTTCTCCTGATGCCAATAGCATCTATGAAGTCCCCCTGATTCTAGAACAAGAAGGACTGGCAAACCAAACCTTAGATCTATTACAACTCCCCCAACGGGAACCGGATTTAAGCCAGTGGCAAACCCTAGTGGAACGCATGCACCGCCCCATCCATCAGGTGGAAATTGCCATTGTCGGTAAGTATATCCGCTTAAGTGACGCTTATCTGTCGGTTGTGGAAAGCTTGCGCCACGCCGCGATCGCCTTAGGGAGTGAATTCAACATCCGTTGGGTAAGTTCAGAAGATATTGAAACCGAGGGTGCCCAACACTTTTTAGCTGGAGTCAACGCTATCATTGTTCCGGGAGGCTTTGGTATTCGCGGTGTGGATGGCAAAGTAGCAGCAATTGAATATGCCCGTACCCATAAGATTCCCTTCCTGGGTTTATGCTTGGGAATGCAGTGTTCTGTGATTGAATGGGCGCAGAATATTGCCCTGCTTGAAGATGCTCATAGTGCCGAATTTGTACCCAATGCTCGCAATCCCGTGATTAACTTGTTGCCCGAACAGCAGGATGTTGTGGACTTAGGTGGTACGATGCGCTTAGGGATGTGTCCTTGTCGGATTCTGCCGAATACCTTAGCCGCATCAGTCTATGGGGAGGAAGTGATTTATGAACGTCACCGACATCGCTATGAATTTAATAATGCCTATCGTAACCTGCTTTTAGACACAGGTTATATGATTAGTGGGACATCCCCCGATGGTCGCTTAGTAGAAATCATTGAATACCCCGATCATCCATTTTTCCTGGCGACTCAGTTTCACCCAGAGTTTAGCTCTCGACCGAGTGCGCCCCACCCCTTGTTTAAAGGATTTGTGCAAGCTGCGATAGAACAATGTCAGGGTGAAGTTTCAATTCCCCCAACTAATGCTCCGATGATCCAGCAATCCCCTGTGCAGGTATCGTGACCTAGAGATTTGAATTTTGAGTTATGAGTTTACCAAAATTATCGACAACTCATAACTCAAAGCTCGCAATGGCTTGAGGAGGTTTTGTGGCGTACTGGATACAAATTGATTACGAACGCAGTGATTATGTGATCGATTTAGATCGCATCAGTGCGTTTGCCTGCGCTCCCAACGGCAAAATTATCTTCTGGTTGCCGAATAGTGCCCACCAAATTATTATTAATCAACAAAGTGACCCAGAGGGGTATCATCAAGTTTTGGAGTATATTAAACAAGTCTGTGCTCATTCCCTAGCTGGCTCTTGGATTCAAGTTAGATATGAGCGCAGTGACTATGTAATTGATCTCAATCGCATCAGTAGCTTTTGTCACGCGGCGAGTGGCAAGTTAACCTTTTGGTTGCCCGATAGTTCAATCCCAATTATTATTAATGAGCAAACTGATCCAGACAGTTATCAAAAAATTCTAGATTATATTAAACGTAAAACCGGTTATGTCATTTCCTAGTTCCAGACGCGCCATGGCGCGTCTGGAACAATGATGCCGAAAGTCCTAATCGATGTGTCTACTGCTATAAATAGGGGCTGCTGAATAAGTGTTGTGGTGGGGAAGAGGCAGAAGGCAGAAGGCAGGAGGCTCCAAGGGAAGGAGGAAGGTTGCAAGGTACAAGGGAATAATGACTGTTTAGGCGGACATGATATCAAACCCTTACAAATGACAAATGACAAATGACGATCTCATAACTGAACTTGCTTTTTCTTCCCGCCAAATAATCCGCGAATCCAGCGATATAAATTATCCACGTAGGTAAATAACACCGGAACCACCACCAAGGTTAACAGGGTGGACGTGGTAAATCCACCAATAACCGCGATCGCCATCGGACTGCGTACCTCACCATCCGCCCCCAACTCTAAGGCAATGGGCATCATCCCCGCAATTGTAGACACCGAGGTCATCAAAATGGGGCGTAACCGAGACACCCCCGCCTCCACGACGGCTTTAAACTGGGGTTTTCCTTCTTTGATCCCCGCTAAGGCAAAGTCTACTAATAAAATCGCGTTTTTAGTCACCAATCCCATCAGCAGTACAATCCCAATTAAGGCAAACAAGCCCAACTCTTTCTGCGTGACTAACAACCCCAGTAACGCCCCCCCAATGGATAACGGTAGGGCGACTAAAATCCCAAAGGGATACAAGAAATTGCTATATAGCAACACCAGAATCGCGTAAATTGAGAGAATTGACGCCCCTAATGCGGTAACAAACCGAGTAAAAATATCCTGCATAATCTTGGCATCCCCCGCCGGTTCCTCAGCTACCTCTGGTGGGAGGGGATTCATTGCAGGTAAGGCTTTTACCGTTTCTAATGCATCTCCCAGGGAAATGCCTTCTAAATTTGCCTCCACCGACACCTGACGATTGCGATCAAAACGGTCAATTTGCGCCGGTCCACTACCCAACCGGATATCCGCCACTGCACTAATCGGAACTAATGTCCCATTTTGACTGGGAACCCGTAAATTTTTCAGCGTACTCATATCCTGGCGAGTGTCTGGGTCAAGTTGGACCCGAATCGGAATTTGCCGATCCGCCAAATCAAACTTCGCCAGATTCGACTCATTATCCCCAATTAACGCCAAGGATGCCGTGCGGGCGATCGCACCCACCGAAACCCCCAAATCCGCCGCCCGTTCTGGATCAGGCTGAATCACTATTTCCGGCTTGACTAAACTGGTACTGGAGGTGACTTCCACCAATCCCGGAATATCCCGCATCTGCGTTTCCAAGATTTCTGCCGTTTGGGTTAACACGGGGGCATTTTCACTCTTAAGCACAATCGATAAATCCTTACCGCCTCCCCCTGCACCTTGACTTTGGAAACTAATCCGCGCCCCCGGAATAGTTTGGAACACCTGGCGCATCTCTTGTTCAAATTCCTGCTGGGAAACCTCCCGTTCATTCTTAGGTAACAAGTTGGCGTAGACTTTACCCGAATTGACCTGATCCGCCGTCGTAAACACCGTCTCAACCGCCGGATTTGCTTGCAACGACTGGTTGAGTTGTTGCATAATCGCTTCAGTTTCACTCAAGGTTGATCCAGGCGGAAGTTCCACCATCACTGTACTCAACCCCGTATCCCCGCTATCAAATAACCCCTTGGGAATTAACGGCACCAGTTGTAAACTCCCGATAAAGAACGCCACGGCAATTAATAAGGTGGTAATCCGATGACGTAATGCCCACGTCAGGATATTGCGATACGGGTGAATCCGTTTTTGCCCCTGTTCCCTGTTCCCTGTTCCCTGTTGCCTATTCCCTTTCGATTTCAGCAAATAAGCACTCAACATCGGCGTCATCGTACAAGCCACCAATGTCGAAAACATCGTAGACACCGCCACCGTCACCCCAAAGGGTTGGAAAAACTGACCCGGTATACCCCCCATAAACGCTACCGGAAGAAACACCGCCACAATTGTTGCCGTTGTCGCCACCACCGCTAACCCAATTTCCCGTGAAGCATCCAAGGCGGCGTTAAACGGCTTTTTGCCCATATCTAAATGTTGGTCGATGTTTTCAATCATACAAATCGCATCATCGACCAAGTTACCCACGGCTAAGGCTAACGCCAATAATGTCATCCCGTTTAAGGTATACCCCAACAGTTTCATCACCCCAAATGTGGGAATAATTGACAGGGGTAACGCGGTTGCCGTAATCAGCGTCACGCGCCAATCCCGCAAAAACAATCCCACGGCGATCACCGTTAATATACAAGCTAAAACTAAGGCGTCAATTGTGGCTTGATAGGAATCCCGAATCGCATCCGCACGGGTGAAAATTAGTTCAAGACTTACATCATCGGGTAGGGTTCCCTCCAATTCAGCCACTGCCTCGCGTACCCCTTCTTCCACCGTGACTAACGTACTTCCCGTACTCCGCCGCACCGAAAACGCCACCACGGATTGCCCATTCAACGACGCCGCCTGTCGCTGTTCAGCAAAACTATCTTCAACGTCCCCTAAACTCGATAAAGGAACCGTCGCCCCATTAGGGAGAACAATCCGATACCCGCGTAATTCCGCAACCGTTTCTGCACTTCCCAGGGTGCGGATATTTTGCTCACTTCCGCCAACATTTCCCCGCCCTCCGGGTAAGTCAATATTCAAGTTGCGAATTTGATCATTCACTTGGGTAGCAGTAATCCCGTAAGCTTGCAAGCGACTCGGATCAAGATCAACCCGAATCTCCCGATCCACACCCCCCAAACGGTCAATTTGCGCCACACCCGGTACATTCAGCAGGGCGCGGCTAATCGTGCGATCGACTAAATCACTTAATTCTTCCACCGATCGCTGATCCGACGCCACCGAGTATGTCATAATCGAACCGCCCGCAAACTCTAGGCGCTTGACAATCGGTTCATTCACATCTTGGGGCAAATCCTGACGAATTTGGGCAACCGCATTCCGCACATCATTCGTCGCGCGATCGCTATCGGTTCCCAGGACAAAACTAACCGTAGTCGTAGAACTCCCCTCCGTCACCGTGGAGGTGAGTTCATCAATATTTCCTAACCCCGCCACCGAATCTTCTATTTGCTTAGTGACTTGGGTTTCTAATTCCGTCGGTCCGGCACCCGGTTGAGTCACCGTCACCATTACAGCGGGAATATCGATATTCGGATTACTATCAATTCCTAAGCGAAAAAAGGACACCAAACCAAAGATGCCCAAAACTAGAAACAAAACAATCGTCGGAATCGGTTTTTTAATTGACCAAGCAGAGATATGAAAAGACATAAAGTTTGTAGTTGCGCTTTAGCGCCATCAAATTTAAGGTGAGGTAATTAGGGGCTGCTGAGAAAGGTTAGTATTGCCTTCGACAAACCAAATCAGTATATGAGTATCAATTATATAGTTCATGGTAGCATATAGTCTTCAAAACCTGGAGGTGTTGAATCAAAATCATCAGCCACATAAATAAAAATACCTTTACCACAGCCAAATTGACGGGGTTTATGAGGGATTATCTGTACCACTGAATTTTCTTTTATAGTCTGGATTTCATTTAAAACTTGAACATCTTGTACCAATAAAATCCACTGAATCAGTTCTAGTTTGATCGCTTCTATTTTCATGGCTTTTACAGATATCAGTTTTTTCTGGTGAAGCTTTCCCTATTTCCAGAGGTTCCACCGGAACGTCTCGACAATCTTCAAGAGCTAATGGGTAGTGGCAGATTCCTCTATAATTATAAACACCGATGTTAATCATCTAACCATTCTTCCACATCTTCCCAGGTTGTCAAGGTTAAAATTGACTCAATCAAACGGTCTAATTCTGACAAAGATAATTGTTCTATTTTATTCATAATTACTGGGTTGACTCTTCCAAACTTTTGTTTTAGGATAAGTGAAATTAATTTTAAATTCTGCTCAATCTTGGCAAGATTAATCTCACCTTTCCTATCTCCGATAAAGACTTCCTGCTTGTGCAACTCCTCTAATTCTTGATTACTTAAATTAGCACGACTGGCAATAGTTAACGCTTCTTCTATTTCCGGTACTGCCCCTAGGGATTCGGGAATCATCTCTAAACTGGGGGCAGCTTTGAGAAAATAAATCCATTTATCGCTAAGGGTTTCTAATTCTGATAGTTCTTTATTGAATTTAGGCAATTCTAGGAAAATCAATGTTAACTCGTCTCGATAGTTAAATAGTTGTTTTTCCTCCTTGAGTCGAAACCGATTAATCATTTGTGAGCTATTTTTAAATAGCAAAAAATCAGCAATACTCAACGCAATAAAGGGTCGTAATCTTGTATACTGTTCTCCCATATCTAATTGGTTCGCATAAGCCTTGGCAATATTGTAAATCACTCGTTTCTCGAATGCTTCAACGTTTAAGACTTGCATTTCAATGATTACGGTAGAGCCATTATCTAAAACTGCCCTAACATCGAGATAAGTATCTTTAAGCGTGCTGGTACTCCCTGGATTATAGGGATCGATTATTTCTAATGATTTTATAGTGTTTTTGCCTTCGTAAACAATAGCGTTCAGAAAGCTGATGAGGATTTTTTGACTGCGGTTTGAGCCAAAAATCTTCTTAAATGCAAAGTCAGTTTTAGGACTAATGAATCTCATACTCATGGTGGAAGAAGACCAAGGGAAAGCGATCGCGCCCTTCACCGACAGCCTTGACTCTGATAAAAAAGAGCCTGAATCGAATCTCTATTTATGCATCATTATAATAGAAACAAGCCGCTAAACTCAAACAATTATAGTGAATTGGGAAGCAACGATGGTAACACAACTGACCCCCCAAACCGATCCCTCAATCATTTATTCTGACAGTGATGGACAACCCATGGCAGATAATACTATTCAATTTCGCTGGATTACCGTAATTTACTATAATTTAGCCTGGTTATATGCCAACACCTCTAATGTTTTTGTCGCCGGAGACGTCAGGCTAAGGAAATTGCCGAAGAACGTGCTAAACGTTTAGAGGAATTGCTGCGAGAAGCAGGGATCGATCCAGATGATCATTCTCCGTAGGGGTTGGGAAACCGGGGTTGGGAAACCAGGGTTTGGGAAACCAGGGTTTGGGAACCAAACCCCTACCGGGTAATCAAAATCCTGTTTATCGAATCAGTTAACCACCTCAACGGTATCGCCATCTTTTAAATAAGCTGCACCTTTAACCACAACGCGATCGCCTACAGATAATCCACTTTTAATTTCAACCCGATTATCACCCAGAAGTTCGCCCACCTCCACAGGCTGGGCTTTAACCGTATTATCGGGTTGCACGATATAGGCGATCGCACTCCCGTCACTTTGAGGCAAAATAGCTTTGGCGGGTACTGTTAACCCTTGGGCGGCTGAGGTGGTAATTGACGCCCGTAAAAACATACCCGGTTTTAAGGCGGCTGAGGCGGGTAAATCAATCTTCACCTGCGCCTGACGGGAGGCTTCATCAATCATCGGGTCAATTTCCCGAACCTTCCCCGACAGTTGCAAACTACTATCTGCGTCTGAGGTAATCGTTACCGATTGTCCGGGTTGAATTTGGGGAAGTTGGGTTTCCGGAACGTTAGCAATCAGTTCCAGGCGTCCGTTTTCGATGATATTGAATAGAGTTTGGGAACCAGACGTGACATCTCCCACACGGGCATTCCGTTCGGCTATTTTACCACTCACCGGAGCAACAATACGGGTATTGTTGAGTTGTGCGATCGTCGATTGTACCTGTGCCTGTGCCTGGGCGAGTTGGGCTTCGGCTTGGGTAATCACTTCCCGCCGGGGTCCAGCCTGAAGTTGGGCAAGTTGCTGGTTTGCCTCTCGTAACCGGGCTTGTGCCTGTTCCAGTTGGGAACGGCTACTGCGTTCTTGATTGTAGACTTCATCTAAGCGATCGCGGGCGATAGCCCCTTCAGCTTGTAGCATTTTATTGCGATCCACCCGGGTTCTGGCTAATTCTAAGTCTGACTCGGCGGCGGCAACGGCAGATTCAGCGCTTCTGACGGTTTCTTTCGCCCGGGCAATTTCTTCACTACGGGAACCCGCCCGAAGTTCCGCAAGGCGGGCTTCTGCTTGGGCGACGGAGGCTTGGGCTTGATTTAATTGTGCCTGGAGTACCGAATCATCCAGACGGGCTAACAATTGTCCAGCTTTGACAACCTGCCCTTCTTCCACCAATACCTGTTGAATCTGCAACCCTGTCGCCTGAGACATGACTGGATTCATCTCAAAAGCGGCGACGCTTCCGGTGGCGTCTAAGCGGCGGCTGACACTATTAGAGGTCACTGGGGCGACAGTGACGCTTTGACTGGGGGCGGATGAGGTGGCGACAGGGGGGGCTGCGGTTGGGGTATCTGCTTGTTGAGATGAGACTAAGCGCGTCGCCCCTAACGCTAAGAGGACACCAATCCCGATGCCTAAAAACAGCCCTTTTCCGCCAGATAGCCAGCCTTTTTTGGCGTTCTCGGTTCCAGATTGGGGAGAGGAACCTGCATCTTGTGCATAAGTGTCGGGTTCTGCTTCAGGGAGATAGAAGACAACATCGACATCCGGCTTGAGTTCGGCAGGCTTGGCGATAGAAGAAGGATTCAACTGGCTTTTCTTGGGATTTGGTGCTGTCTGAGTCACGGTTATTCCTCTTGGACGGATCGAGGTGGCTAGGTTTGTAACGATAAGTTGATGAATATCTGGTTACTTTACTTAACACTACTTTACATTGTAGCGCAATCTTGACCAAGCGGTTGGTTGATACTTCGGGTTAACCCCCCTTTATGGTGGGGACAAGGCAACAGGCAACAGGCAACAGGACTCAAGGTATAAATGTACAAAGGATTTGGTATGAGGAGGCAATGCAGTGCCACGGCACGTCTGGAAGCTGGGAAAGATGTAACCTTTCTTTAAGATATGGCAGAAGTAACGACTTCAACATCACCCATTGGACTCATCCAACAGAGTGATTTAGGTTTTTTGTCCTTTGTCATTCGTCATTCGTCTTTTGTTGATTGTTCATGGTTTATGGTTCATTGTTGATGGGGAATCTTCTCCCTCATCTCCCTCATCTCCCCCTGCTCCCAGACGTAGCATGCTACGTCTCTACATTGCTCCCCCAGCTCCCCCTCTCCCGCATTGGCATTGCTTATAAGGATGAGGTACTTGTGTGGGGCGCACAAGTCTGAGTCCCTTTCAATACCTCTTTATATAAAATTTCTAATTGACTAATATTCCCACTCAGGGTATAGCGTTCTAAAACTCTAGCTCTGGCTTTTTGACCCAACAGTGTTGTCCATTCCGTATGATCCCGTAACAAGGGCAAAAGGGTATTCAATTGAGACGTGACCCGATGGGTATTGAGAATAATCCCAGCGCCCCCTTCTAACACCTCACCATCCGCCCCCGCATCGGTGGCGACACAAGCTAAACCACAAGCCATAGCTTCCAGTAAGGACAACGATAGTCCTTCTAATAACGAGGGTAAAATAAACACATCGGCGGCTTGCAGAATCTCAATCCGCTGCTGTTCATCAGCGATAAATCCTAACCAAAGAATCCCATCGTCTTGATCATAAAAAGGTTTCAACGTCGAAACTAAAGGTCCATTGCCGACAATTAAAAGCTTGCACGTATCGCCCATTTGCGACTGTTTCCACGCCTTGAGTAACGCCTCGACATTCTTTTCTGTAGCAATGCGACCTTGATAAACAAATAGGCGTTGGGCATCAAATCGGACGTTTAAATTCGATGGGCTAGGAGCATATTTCTGCACATCAACCCCATTAGGAATCACGGCGAGTTTATGACGAGGAACTCCCAAACGCATCAGAAAATCCCGTTGCAGTTGAGAAAAGATAATCACCCGATCATAATGTGCCAAAAATGGGGCATAGAGTTGATAGGCAACCAGTTGGGTACCCGATTTTAAATTGCGGCGTTTGCCATCAAAGGGGGGATGAAATGTGGCAACTAGGGGTAAATTCAGGTCTTCACAGATTTCTGGAAGCAGAAAATCTAAGGGAGACAAGGTGAGAGACGCATGGACCAAATCTGGGCGCAGTTGCTGTAGAGCCTGTTTTAAAACCTTACTCGCTTTGGGTGAGGGAATCGTATAAACTTGGGACTTGTACAGACAAGGGAGGGATACCTCCTGACAACCTGACCACAGGGGGTCTGGGGCGGTTTCGTCTTGGGTAAAATGGAGAAAACTAACTTGGTATCCCCGATCTAATAAAGCATTCGTCACTTCTCGACCGTAAGTGACATTGCCACAAAAGGGTGATTTTTTTCCGATCCAGGCGATATGCATTCAAGTTGAATCGTGAGTCTCTATTTGTCAGCGTGGGTTAACATCGCTGATCCTGTACCGGAAATATACCAGTTTATGCCCCCTCCCGCGATCGCAATTATGGCTAAACTGAATAAGACGGGAGCTAAACCCAGCCAGGTTTCGGCTAAACCCGCTAAGGCTAAGGGCAGACTCAGGGCAATATTCACGCCATTATTTTGTAGTCCAAAGACCTTTCCCCGCATCTCTTCCGGGGTTTCAGCTTGAATGGTGGTTTGCATGGGAATCCCCACCATCGCCCCACACATCCCCAACAGGGCGGTCATTGCTAACGCCATCCAGAGACTATGAGTAAATACCGATAATCCCACTAGCGCTGCTGACATACCGATTGATCCATAGAGACTCAAGCGATTGTGGGTAAAATGCTGACCCCAATGTCCCAGAATCGCCGCACCAGCCGCCATTCCAATACCGCCCATTGCCAACAAGAAGCCAAATTGGGAGGCTTTCATCCCCGGAAGGGTTTCGGCGAGTCGTACCGCTAACACAGCTAAGGCGGCGAAAATGGAGAATAAAATGACTAATTGAATCATGGCATTGCGGACACGCCGTTGCCGTTTGAGATAAAGCAGTCCCTCCCAGATATCGGCAAATACGTGAGGGGTTTCACCTTCGGTGGGTTCCGTGTTTTCACCCGTTTTCAGCACTAGCAGCAACAATCCGGCGATCGCATATCCTGCACCCACGACGAATTCTTTGCCAAATTGCCAGTCAATTCCCAACTGTGCGACTAATTTATCGGTTAAGGCTAATAACGGATCACCCACGGCAAATCCAATAATCAAGGATGCCATCATGGTTGTGGTATAAAGGGAATTCGCCGAAAGCAAATGACGACGCTTAACAATTAAGGGAATCACCGCTTGTTCAGCCGGGGCAAAAAACTGGGTTAAGGTGGACACCAAGAATGTGATAATTAACAAGCCATAGAAGCCGACAGGTAACTTATAGATGGGACTCCAATCGGTCGTCAGCCATAACACCGCCGGAACTGACCAAACCAAGACACCGCGCAGCAGATTTGTGGAGACAAGTACCGCCTTTTTTGACCAGCGATCCACGAATACTCCCGCCAGGGAACCAAACAGGACAGCCGGAATCGTGAAGGCAATCATCAAGGCTGAAACCCAACCACTGATGCTGGTTCCCGCCTGCTGAAAGTGGCTAGCAATCAAGGCAATCATCAACACCAGATAGATTTTATCAGCAAGCTGCGAAAAAACCTGACCACTCCACAAGGTTAAGAAGTTACCATTTTTCAGAACGGGTACAAACCCTTGTTTGCCCGGTTCAGCAGGCGGTTCAGCCGTTTCCGCCGGGACGTTCTCTGCTTGACGCGGCGGCTGGTGAGGTGCTTGATAATTGCGCTTAGTCCCAGACGACGACTTTTTTTGGGCGGGATGTTGGGTAACTTGTTTGGATTCAGATTCAGATAATCGCATTCTTTACTCGTCAGTTGGCTGCTGTGGCTGATCAACCCCCATGGGTGAATCGTCCACTCCAGGTATTTTGATCGGTTTTGTATGAAACTACACTTTCTCTATCATCGCATGTGAACTACCCAGCGCTAATCTCTAATCAGGTATAGCCTCCGAGGTTGTAGGGGCGAGTCGCTGCACAAAGTCAGGCTGTGTAAGAATTAACCTGTCTCGACTCGCCCTTGGCTAAAGATAAGCGGTCAGATAATTTCCGATACCCTATGGAGGGCGGGCGACCCGAGCAAATTAATGGCTCGGTGGCGTGAATTATATGCGGCGGGTCGCCCCTACAGGGTTTATCAGCTAGGCTTTAAAATACCAACCCATCTGTAATAACCTATGATTCGGCAGACATCGCCAAGGCGTCTACTAACGTGGCTGAACGAATGGAACGACCAAAGTGATACTGGGCATAATCCCGTAACATCCGTTCCACTTTTACCCACAGGGGAGCGATCGCGTCTAGGGACGTCTGGGATAACTCAGCCGCCGCTAGCTGTTGTACAATCGTTAATTCAACGGCATTCAGTTTACAGGTCAACCGTGGTAGAGGGGATTGTGTGACTCCATGGCTGCGGCTAACTACAGGATGGAATAGGTTCTCCGGTTGAGACATCTCTACCGCTAAACGATATGTTCCACCCGCCTCCACACTAAACCCCACTTGCCAATTCGGATCAGTAAAATCCGGCTGAATCTGGTGCTGAGAAATACAACACTGTTGCACTTGCGGCGCAATCCCCGCTAAAGCCAATAGGTGAAAAATCCCATGACAAAGGTGTGCCAAAATTAGGGACGCACCGGAGGGACTGCTGCTTAATCGGGGTAACTGTTCCAATCGCCGCAGATGCTCATTAAACAAAGCGTACAGTTCCGCTTGGGGTTGCTCACTTAAAGCATGACACAAGACTAACTCTGCTAGGTACTGACTTGCCGCCAGCTTGCCTAAATCCTTCGCCAATCCTGGATAGGATTCCAATGTTTCAGCTTGAGTAATTTTATCAAGCGATCGCCCTTTGTAAATCAGTAACTGATTCACCACAAACAAACCCATTCTACCCGCCAATTTTGAGTTCTGTTTGCGGGAACCTGGTGCCACTACCCGAATTAATCCCCACTCTGGCGTTAAAATCGTGACTAGGCGATCGGCTTCACCTAGGGGCATACTTTTTAGATTAATTCCAGTGGCGTTATAGGTTTTAGTCATGGTTCATGGTTTATTGGTCAGGGTGCTTTTAGTCACATCCGGGTGGCAAAAAATGTTAGTCGTCAAACCTACCCCTACACCTCGGTCAGGGCGGGTTTTGTAGAAACGTTGATCAAAACCATCAATATTAATCCCTAAACCCGCCCCTACAAAACATGCTCGACTAGCAAAGCGAAGAGTCAAAACTGTTTCATTCCTCGTCCTTTTCCTCAAACTGTTGCAACAATTCTGGTCCACGAGAGGTGCCTAATCGGGTTGCTCCGGCTATGACTAAATCTAACGCTTGTTCGATGGTGCGGATACCTCCTGAAGCTTTAATCCCGATTTGTCCTTTTGTCAAGTCTTTCAAGAATTTGACATCTGACACCGTTGCGCCTCCATGCCAACCTGTACTGGTTTTGAGAAATTGCGCCCCAGCATCCATACAGATTTCGGCGGCGAGTTGTTTTTCAGTGTCGGTTAAAAGCGTTGTTTCTAAGATAACTTTGACGGTTTGCCCGGTTTCCTCGCAGATTTGGGCAATTTCGCGATAGATAGCATCAGTGTTTCCAGTTTTTAATGCCCCTAAATGCAGCACGACATCCAATTCCGTTGCGCCATTTTCTACTGCTTCTTGGGCTTCGTAGAGTTTAGCCGCAGTTGTGGTAGCGCCTGTGGGAAAGCCAATCACGGTACAAACCTTGGGCGTTTTGTTGTGCAAGAGTTCAGCTGCGAGTTTGACGTACACTGGATAGACACAGACTGTGGCAAACCGAAATCGATCTGCCTGACGACAACATTTCTCTACCTGTTCGGGTGTCGCCGTGGGCGAGAGGAGGGCATGATCAATCAGAGGGGCAATATCGATATCAGGATAATCCATTGCGATCGCGTTTCTACCTTATAAAACTTAACACTTAAGACGAATGTCATGCTCCTTAAAGTTGGTGGGCAATGCCCACCCTACGGCTACGGCATATCCAGGGTTTTTGCGCTCCCCAAATGCCAATTTTCAATGCCATTCCACTTAAAATCTAAATCTAACACCTAACACCTACTGACGTGATGCCAAGTCTTGAACAAAATCTTGATGGTCTTGACTGGCTAATCCCTGCTGCAATACGTCTAAAACCTTGGCTAAATCTCCAGCTAATAACGCGGATCTATTAAGCCACAATCCTGGAAACACAACTGAACAAATTATTCCTTCGCTATTGGGTGCAACTTTAACATATTCTCCGGCATTTAACCTAAACCAATCCAATTCACCGTTTTCAACTCGCCACACTAAATACTCTTGCACTCCATTGCGGCGATACACATTGAGTTTTTGGTGCAAATCAATGGAAACACTACTGGCAGCAATTTCTACGATTAACTCAGGCGCACCTTCGATATAATCATCATCACTAACTGTTGATTGTCCACCTTGTTCTAGTCTTAACACAGCATCAGGTTGGGGTTCGTTATCAGCATCTAGACGCACCGTTGTGTTATCCAGTGTTTCTACTCCTGGTGTAGCGGCTTCGTAGGTTCCTAGCCAGGTCATCATCCGAGAATGAGGTTTGCCATGTTTTTTGGCTCGTACTGGAGATGCCATGTACACGATTCCTTCAATTAATTCGGCTTTTTTCAGATCAGGCATAGCTGAATAGCGATGCTCGAATTCAAAACGGTTGAGTTTATCGCCATTTTCTAAGCGGGGAATTGTTAATCGAGGAGAGAGTTTTGTCGATGTCATAGTTACCACTCGCGATCGCTGCCTTTATTATCCTTTTAAATACTAGCATCTACGCACATTTAGGCGTAGTGAAGAACTTGACCTGCGGAATGTGAAAAACTACTGAATTTGGGGATTTTCCATCTCTTGACGCAGTTGATCGGCTTCTTCTAAAGTGGCTTCGGGATCTTCATCCGTTGAACGCTGCACATAATTAATTTTCAGTTCTTCTAACAAATCAGACAGCAACGACTGAAGTTCTAGCTGTGTTGCCTCATCCTGTAGTTCTTCCCGCAGGGCGTACTTAAAATTGTGACTCAGTTGGTCAAATAGTTGTCGCCCTTGTAAATCAGAATACGAGGTAGCCAGGACTTCGTAGGTTGTCTTAGCTAAATAATTGGCAAGGTTTTCCATAACGTCTTTGGGCAACCCTTTCATTCCCGGTACTTGTCGCAATCCCGTGTAAAAATCTGATTGTTGCAGCGCTCCTTTGAGACTATGATGCAATAATGCTTGTAAATCGGGTTGAACTTGCGGTAAAACTTTATAAATAGAGAGTTCTAAGAGGCGATCGGTGATGGCATCGACTTTATTAATATCGCTAACTTGGACATACGTCTCAGGTTGTAAGATGGCACGCGCCATATCTCCTTTGTCAACAGATTCTTTGGTTTGATTAATCAGTCGCACCATCAAAAACATCGATACCCGATCTGCCAAATACGCCGCTGGTTCGTGGGTAACTTGTGCTAAAATTCGCTCCATATTGATTAAGCCTGATTGATGCGATCGCACAGATACCGGAATAATCCGTAACCAGCGCCAGGTGGGAAGGAGTAGCAGCATGTCGTACCAGCGCCGCCAAAGCGCATCTCCCCAGGTCAATTTCTCTAAGCGTCGAGACATGAAGAAGGTACGGACTAAAAGCTCAATCCCAAAAAAGGCAATAAAATAGAGGTCAATACGCCAGAAGTTATCCACGAGTTGACCATTTTCGTCGGTGGGTCGAAAATAATTGCTCTCTAGTAGCAGTCGAATCTCGCTGTTAAAGAATGAGAGGGCGTTTTCCCAGCCTACTTGCGCCAGATACTCCTGTCGCCAAAATCGCGCAAAGGCTTGCTTGGCTGATTCAGTATTTAGATGATCCCGCATCCGCCGCTTCAGTTTAGCGAATGTACCAAACTTATTGGCTGCCAGAAAGGGGTTCTCTTCAATCAGGTCATTACTTTGTTGGCGCAACTCTTGCAAGACTTGCTCGGTTGGCGGTGCTTGTAGTCCTTGCTGGGAGAGTTGTACGGTTAAAGCCTCAACGGTTTGGAGATAACGTTGGGTATCCGGATGAGGCTCAATACTTTTAACCGGATCATAGAATGTCACGATCACCGGAAATTCTCGCACATAAACATCCCGCAATGGGATATAGCTGAGATTGAATAATGCCAGCAGGATATTCGCCCATGCAATCAAGGCGGTGAGCTTATTCCACCAGTTCCGACCCCGGTGTTTGTAGGAATCGGCATAGGTATCCTGCGCTAGAGCTTGTTCTGCCATTTTCCCGTTGGATAGTCACTGCAAACAAATCGGAGGTAGGGGCTTGGTAACCAAGCCCCTACTGAGCGTATCAGACGCTACAACAAATTAGTTATCTCGCTAGATAGAAGACAGAATTGGATTATATCATTCAAGAGATAGATGCATAAACCCGACAAGTCACTCTATAATGAGTAAGGAATTAAACATTTATGGTTGTATCCAGCCTTTTTGAGGCGTACCCAGCCTTTTTGAGGCAAATTTTTGACGTTAATGAGGTATTCTTATGGCTACCCAACCCGAACAGCAACAGGTATACCGAGAAAAAGTGCAAGCTGAGTTAAACAAGCTGAATGCTCAGGTTGACGAAATGAAAGCCAAGGCAGCCCAAGCCCAGGCTGATGCTAAGATTCAGTACAATAGCCAGATTGAAGAATTGCAAACCAAACAGGTTGCAGTGCAGAAGAAACTAGAAGAACTCCAGACGGCTAGTCAGGATGCTTGGGAAGATATCAAAACTGGAGTAGAAGCTGCTTGGCTGGATTTACAGCAGTCCTTCCAAAATGCTGTTGCCAAATTTGATCAAAAATAGTGATTGGAGATTAGGTAACCCTTAACTTTGCTCAGGGAAAATGGGTTGTAGGGGCGGGTTTAGGAACTTTCTTTTAGCTGTGGATAATAACGTTTGTTCAAAACCCGCCCTGACCGATGTGTAGAGGCGGGTTTGGCTATCATCGTTTATTGTCACCCTAATGTTACTCAACCCGCCCTTATCTTCCCCATCTTCCCCATCTTCCCCAACTTCCCCAACTTCCCTGCCCCCCTGCACCTCACAAGGGTAGGTTTTTTAAATGGGGGTTTAGGTAAGACTTAGAAGACAGGTAGACCAGTAGACAAGGAAGAGTGAGAACGAAAAATCGGGCGTTTCGGCTTTTAGAAGTGAGTTTGACCGAACCTAATTTTGTACGGTTTTTCCCCCTTGTCTTCTTTCCATCCTTGTCCTCCTTGTCTTGTCTCAACCATAAAATAAAAAACCTACACCTGTCAGCTGCTCCCTACCCCCACCACAAGAAGCAGCTCCTAATTAGTTTCGGAGGCATCAAGACGTTGCGATCGCGTTTTCCGACGTTGCCACCATGCGTCAATGGAGGTGTCATTGAAGCTATTGCCAGCAATTAAGATAAAAAACACCAGACAATAAATCAATTGACTTGTCGCCGTATCCCAGTTTTGCAGTAATGTCACTCCATACATCAGCACCACCATTAAGCCAAATCCGGTGACTAACGCCGCTTGAGTCGCTAATCCCAGTGTCACCAGAAATCCGACGATAAATTCCACAATTGGCACGAGTAAAGCGGGTGCCCTGACTAAGGGTTCGGGAATAAATGTATCTTGAAATAAATCAACCATCGACTGGGCAAAGCCAGGAATATTACCCAGACGAGTAAAGCCATGGTTAAAGAAGTTTATGCCTAAAACGATTCGCAGCAATGTATAGGCGATGACAATATCTCGACGACGGAACCAGGGTGTTGGTTGATGGTGCATTTTATTAATTCTTGTTTGTAGTCAGTGCTTTAGCACTTGTTTTATTATCCTCTCTTGTCCGCCCCGATCTGACTCGCACCCGCTCGTTTGCCATAATTTGACCAACTTGAGGCTGGCAAGGAAGCTAGGCGCGATCGCAAACAGGTTTTGCCCATCTGATTCTCCCCATTACTCCAGACTATGACGGGTTTGCCAAGCCTCAATCCCTTATTCATAAGCTAAAATTATTCACTCAACAGGTTTCGGTTTAATTTTTGTTGCTTTACAGAACTTAATCGCTCAAAAAACTGTGAGAATATTTCTCAATTAGCAACGAGTTTACGTGAGTGCAGCGATTTGGTAGAATTGAACGTCTGGGGAAGTGTAAGCATTTTTAAGTGATTTTAGAGCGACGTTCGCTGCACCTCTTGATTTAGCGTAGTCGGCGCAAACTCGGAACCCAAAAATGTGCAACGGCGTTCATCGGTTCGATGCATGTATTTTTGTAAAAAATAGAACTTTTTTTTGACAAAAATCAGATTTAGAGGTACTATAACGAGGCAATCTTAACAACATTCCAGGACGAACCCTAAAGCTTCCTAAGAACAGCTATTCTCCCAGTTCCATTGAATCGACTAAGCCGCCGATGCCACTGTGTCATTCACTTGAGTTAATCGCTCAAGCCAGAGTTGCTTATAACAAATCATCTGTTCTGGAGTGAAAATAAATTCATTAGATGAACCATCACTAATTAGATAGAGCAAAGCTGCTTGTTCTACTGGATACAGCGTTTCAACGGGAATATAATAAGCTGCTAATTGAAGGATTTTGTCCTGAATCCAATCCAGAGAAAGTTTTGGTTTTAATGATGTTTTTAAATCGCTCAAAGTCAAGGCTTCTCGGTATAAACTTAGCTGATCTAGCTTACCAAAGTATTGGTATTTGAAACTCACAACAAACTGTTCTGATAACAGAGAAGTACCAAAATGAGGTAATAATTGGTTGAGAGCTTGGAAATAAGGTTCATAGCATTGGTTAACTGGTTTAGCTTCTTTTCCAGTCAAGTAAGAGTGAAGATAAGCGTGAAGAGCTTTTCCAGCACCAATTGCTTCATATCGAATACGTTTAGCTTCATTTGTGCCAATTCTAGCTTCCCACTTACGCAGAGCTTCTATAGATTTAGCATCTTGAGTAAGTTTGAGAACATTGCTAACGCTGTAGAAGACATTGTGCTTGTTAGGTTCCTCACTTTGAGGCACATAACAAGATTTACCAGCAAATTTTGCTCTAGCTAAAATAGGCAAACTGTTATCACGGGTATTCAAAGGAAAAAGTGTGCCATTAAAATTACGCTGGTACAATGCGGCTTCTGGTAAATCTTTGTGTTCAAACATAATCATTTAACCTAGATATTTTCAAAATGAACAATATAATAAAAAATCCTTTTATCTATAATAGTGGTAATGGTTATATATCTAAATTAGCTTTTTTTACTTGTTGTTCTTGTGATTCTAATCCCTTTAATATTTGTTTGGGTTTATCTCGTTTTTCCCAATTAACCTCTTGCTGAATGAATTGGCGACACTGATGCATCTTGAGATGTTGTCGATTGGGAAGCTTTAGCTGATTATCCCGAATAATGACTCCAGTTATTTCACGCGGTTTTTTGTCCGCATAATGCTTTTGTTTTTTCTTGTTATCACGTAACCCACAACGATAAAACTGCTGTATGACTTGCCATATCAATATCCCTGGAACCTGTCTACCTGAAATTGTGACATCATCCATATAGACAGTTAAGATACAACCTCCACTCTCGACAATTTTGCTGATCTCTTCCCACATATCTATGTGGGCAAAATATGACAGAATAGGACTGGATGGACTACCAGTTGGCAGATGATCTTTGAACGTCAAGAGGTTGGTCAGGATACCAGCCACATCCGAAGAACATTTCATTCGCTTGTGGAAGAACCAATAGACACGTCTAGAGGGAGTAGAAGCGAAGTACTGTTTGATATCAAAACTCCTTACGTCAGGACTATTTACATGAGCTTTAGCGTTGCTTATATAGGAACGCCCTTTGGCTGGACTATGTATGTAGTCGGGAATTTCAATTCGCTTTAAAAGCTCTTCAATTCGCTTCTGAACTTGTTTTAGGATAGGCTTTGGTTTTTCCACATGACGGATTTTTTTTCTCTTTGGATCAAACCTATCTTGCTCTATGTACAAATTCTCTGATTGGGTTAAGGATTTGAGCTTGGTTAGACTCACCTGTAAAAACTTTGCCAGTTTTTTCTTAGACTTTAAGCCGTAAAAAGGTGACTGGTCTAGTTTATATTGCTTAGATCGGCTACTTGACATGTGAATGACCAGAATTTTCAGCAATTAAGTTAAGTATGGCAAGTATTTTTGATGAGACAAATGTCCTCAGCTTCTCAATTTTTATGTCTTCATCTAAGCTTTCCGAGAAAAACATAATTGAAGATATCGGTATATCGAATGACTGCGAATATCGATTGAGTAAATCAAGCGTTGGAGTTTTTTTTCCTGATTCAATTTCTGAAAGATATGATTTGGATATTCCTAGTTTTTCCGCTAACTCCTTTTGCGATAAGTCATGGAATACCCTCATCAACCTTAGAGCTTCGTTTAGCATATTTAGCCTCCTGTGGCTAGAGGGTTTCTTCGGTAGAAGAAAAGTTAGCAATCTAGTCCTGCCATAACTCAATTAGCCATCTCAAAATATTGAAAATGACCGGACCAAGTTTAAACAGTAGACGGAGCGTCTGAGGGTTGCGGAGCCATTTCAGCCACCGCTTGTATTGACGCTTTTTCGATTGCTCCTGCCGTTTGTCGGGATTTTGGTTTTCCATAATTAATGGATCTCCTTAACTAAGTTTTGTTTGCACTCATTCACACAAGGAAAATGAGCGTCGCCTCAAACAAACCTGGAGAACGGCAGTTTTAACTCTTCCTATACCCACGCAGACACTTCGCCTTGGCTGCGCTGCGCTGGTGTGCTTTGTACTAGACTTCACTCGTTCATTGCGATCTAGAGCCGCTTAATCTTTGACCAGTGGCATACTCAATGCGTCACGAATCTGTGAAATACTGAGACTACTATGAAGCACGGCAGAAGCATGGCAGAAGCACGGCAGAAGCACGGCAGAAGACGGTTTCCCATCTTCCTCAGACCGCAAAAGCGATCCAGTGAGTGGCGAGTATCTCCTTTAACCCGACTGAACCTACTATAGCGCGAAATTTGCAAACTGTGTTCGCTGATAGCGAACTTTTGTTCAGCGTGGTTCCCTGTGGTATTGGTCATGACTATGGTGCGATCGCATAGCTTGTCGGGTGCGTTCTTCGAGAGCGTAACTCAACAAACCTATCCAGGTATCTGGTAGCGTTTGCCCTACCATGCACTTAACCTGAATGGTACTGAATTAAGGCTGGTGGGCAATGCCCACCCTACGGTATATCTGAACCCATCCAGGTATCCGGTGGTGTTTGCCCTACTATACACCTAACCCACGATGGCGGCTCGACACAGCTAAAATGGTGGCATAGATATTACCATTGAATCGGGCGCAAGCTTTTCGCCCCTACAGATTTTATGTAGATTTGATGTAGGGTAGGCAAGAGTTATCAACCAAAACATCCTGATATTACTGCTATTGCCCACAACTGGGTAACTTACTCATTCCCAGATGGAGACGGGGTGGAAATAGTCGAGAGCGATCGCGTAATCTAAAGTTAGGATAAGGTATAATTATCGAATATCCCAGTAAGCTCAATTCTTACTGCCGCTTTTGGCTGGAAATTTATTTCCCAGCACTACCAGATGAGCGCCAATTTTGGTTATCTTAATCATTTTGGCTCTAACAGAGGGGTTCAATTGTTCCCCACACCCGACACCCGACACCCCACACCCCCCACCCCCCCCCCCCCCCCCCCCACCCCCCCCCCCCCCCCCCCCCCCCCCCCCCCCCCCCCCCCCCCCCCCCCCCCCCCCCCCCCCCCCCCCCCCCCCCCCCGCAACCGCCCTTTTCAGAAATCCAGGTCCGCATAATGCGCCGGCTGCGGAAACCCCGGGATCTGGTCCGCCAGAATCCCCCGGAAGGCCGGCCGCGACTTGATCTTCGCATACCAGTCCTTGACGATCTCCGACCGGTTCCAGTCCACGTCCCGGATGTAATCCAGCGAGCTCAGATGCGCCGCCGCCGTGAAATCCGCCAGCGTCATCACGTCCCCGGCCAGCCACCGCCGCTGGTCCAGCAGCCATGTCATGTAATCGAGGTGGAACTTGATCGCCTTCGCCCCGGCCTTCACGTTAGAGCTGTCCGGAAACCCCTGCTTCATCACCTTCTTGTTCACCCGCTCGTACAGCAGGTTCGAGGTGACCTCGCTGTGAAACTTGTCGTCGAACCAGTTCACCAGCCGCCGCACCTCGAACCGCGCCTCGGCCGATTTCGGCATCAACGGCGGCTCGGGATACTTCTCCTCGATGTATTCACAGATCGGCGTGCTCTCCGCCATCATCCGGTCGTCGAGCTTCAGCACCGGCACCTTGCCCGCCGGGTTGCGCCGCAGGAAATCCGGGCTCTGCTCCCAGTATTTCTCCTCCACCAGCTCGCACTCGATCCGCTTCTCGGCAAGTACGAGCCGCACCTTGCGGCAAAAGGGGGAAAGGGGAACGTGATATAGCTTTGCCATGTCCGTCTTGCTGTTCTGCGCCGGGCTGCGTTTCTCCATGCCCGGAATATCGATGTAATTCAATCCTCGAAACAGGCCGATCTGCCGTCGCGGCGGATCGTGGCCGCCCCGTCAAGGATCGAGGCCGCGCGTTTGCGCACATAGGCCGAGGGGTTCGCGGCCGACCGTCCTTTCGGGTCCGGAAGCACCGCCGCCAGCCGCGCCGCCTGCGTAGGCGTAAGCTTGTCCGGCCCCACGCCAAAGTAATGCCGTGCCGCCGCCTCGACCCCGAACACCCCCTCGTCGAACTCCGCCACGTTTAGGTAGACCTCGATGATCCGCCGCTTCGGCCAGACGATCTCGACCACCGGCGTGATCATCGCCTCCAGCGCCTTCCGAAGCCAGTTCCGCCCGTGCCACAGGTACACGTTCTTCACCGTCTGCTGGCTGATGGTCGAGGCGCCGCGGCCGCTGCCTTCCTCGATCGCACTGCGGATCGCCGACATGTCGAACCCCCAGTGGTTGCAGAACTCCGCATCCTCCGCCGCCACCGCGGCCCGCGCCATCACCGGCGCCACGTTCGTCAGCGGCACCCACACATGCTCGATCCTGCCCAGCCGCGCCTCTTCCTGCCGCATGTAGATCGTCTTCGGCGGGTTCAGCACCCGGTGCGCGATGATCATGCAGGCGGCAACCACCGCCACCACAAGGATCAGCCGGATACCCCAGCGCCACGCAAAGGCAACCGGGCGAAACTTCCGCTTCGCCCGCCCGCCCGTCTTCTTCGATTTTGCCGGTTTGCGCTTTGCCATCCCGTGTCCGCTACAGCGCCCGCAGGTGTCTTTCAATACCGGCGTGCCGGCGCCGATGCGTCAGAACGAACAGGCCCAGACCCGGATCGAACAACCGTAATCGTACTGGTTGCAGTACCCCATGGCGATGTTCTCGGCCCCCGCCCGGCTCGGGCTGTGACCCCAGCCCCAGCCGTTATTGGCCCCCACGGCCATCGCCCCGCAACTGTTGTAGAAGGTCTTGATCTGGGTGCATCCTCCCCCGCATTCCTGGTTGACGCGGTTGAAGGCCTCCTGCTGTGACGGGTAGTTGTTCGACCAGCCATACGCGCCCCCCGGCCCAAAACCCACCGCACCCCAGCAATACTGGTACCCGCACTGCCCGGCCGCCACCGGCCCGGCCGCAAGGCCAAGCGCCGCAACGGCGCCGGAAATGAACAAACGAAATTTCATAAGTGATTCTCCCGGTTACCCGGGGTCAGTATCAGCCATTTCCGGATTTTCGCCAAACTTCAACAGCTTGGGCAGGTCAGATTGCCCGGCCCGCCGAGCCATCCCGGCCCAGGGCGGGCACCCTCGCTTCTTCTGGCCGGAAATATCCCCGCCGGAGGCATCCGACAGGGCGTCGGGCCGCGAGCGGCGCAAATCATGCGCTCACGGCCCGGTAAACCTGTCGAAAATCGACCCTATTCCGCCGGAATCGCCTCGTCCTCGATCCCCAGCGGATAGTCCAGCTTGTCGAGCATCTCGGTCGGGCAGATCTGAAGGAAGTTGCCCTTCTCAAGCTCCCAGTACTGCAGGATGTCCTGCGCCCGCCGGCTGCCGGTCTCCTCGGCATGCCGCTGGATCAGCCCTTCCAGCTCGGTTAGCCAATGGTCCTCCGTCACCGGACAGACCACCACCGAAGTCGCGTTGATCAGGTTCCGCGCCTTGCCGTCCGGGTCGTAGAGATAGGCCATGCCCCCCGTCATCCCGGCGGCAAAGTTCGCGCCCACCTCGCCAAGGATCACGGCAATGCCCCCGGTCATGTACTCGCACCCGTTCGAGCCGCAGCCCTCCACGACCACGTGCGCGCCCGAGTTCCGTACCGCAAACCGCTCCCCGGCCCGGCCACTGGCAAAGAGATACCCTGCCGTCGCCCCGTAAAGCACCGTGTTGCCGATGATCGTGTTGTCCGCCGCCACCAGCGGGCTCATTTGCGGCGGGCGCACCACGATCGTGCCCCCCGACAGGCCCTTGCCGACATAGTCGTTGGCATCGCCCGACACCTCGATCTTCAGCCCCGGCGCGGCAAACGCCCCAAGGCTCTGACCCGCGCTGCCGGTCAGCTTCACCGTCAGGTGGTTGGGCTGCAGCGCGTTGCGCATCCCGAAATTCCGCACGATATGGCTCGACACCCGCGTGCCCACCGTTCGGTCGGTGTTCTGCACCGCGTAATGCAGCTGCATCTTCTCGCCATCGTTGAGGAACCGCGCCGCATCCCGCACGATCTCGGCATCCAGCGTATCCAGCACCTCGTTCCGCGGCTTGTTGCGGTCATAGACGATGTCCTTGGCCCCATCCACGGTGATCAGCATCGGGTTCAGGTCAAGGTCGTCCAGGTGCGCCGAGCCCCGGCTGACCTGCGTCAGCAGGTCGGCCCGCCCGATCACCTCGTCCAGCGACCGCGCGCCGATGCTGGCCAGGATCTCCCGCACCTCCTGCGCGTAGAAGGTGATGAGGTTCACCACCTTGTCCGCGTTGCCGGTGAACTTCTCCCGCAGGCTCTCGTCCTGCGTACAGACACCGACAGGGCAGGTGTTCGACTGGCACTGCCGCACCATGATGCACCCCATCGCGATCAGCGCGGCGGTGCCGATGCCGTATTCCTCGGCCCCCATCATCGCCGCCATCACGATATCGCGGCCCGTCCGCAACCCCCCGTCGGTCCGCAGGGTGATCCGGTCGCGCAAATGGTTCATCGACAGAACCTGGTGCGCCTCGGTCAGCCCCATCTCCCACGGCAGGCCCACATACTTGATGCTGGTCGCCGGGCTCGCCCCGGTGCCGCCATTGTGCCCCGAGATCAGGATCACGTCGGCCTTGGCCTTGGCCACGCCCGCGGCAATCGTGCCCACGCCCGACTGCGCCACCAGCTTCACACAGACCTTCACCGTCGGGTTGATCTGCTTGAGGTCATAGATCAGCTGCGCAAGATCCTCGATCGAATAGATATCGTGGTGCGGCGGCGGCGAAATCAGCGTCACGCCCGGCGTTGAATGCCGCAGCCGCGCGATCAGCTTGGTCACCTTCATGCCGGGCAGCTGCCCGCCCTCGCCGGGCTTCGCGCCCTGCGCCACCTTGATCTCCAGCTCCTCGCACTGGTTCAGGTACTCGGCGGTCACGCCGAACCGGCCAGACGCCACCTGCTTGATCTTCGCCGACGGGTTGTCACCATTGGGCTCCGGCGTGAAATGCGCCGGGTCCTCGCCGCCCTCGCCACTGTCCGAGCGCGCGCCGATCCGGTTCATCGCCACGTTCAGCGTCTTGTGCGCCTCCGGGCTAAGCGCGCCTAGGGACATCCCCGGCGTCACGAACCGCTTCCGAATCGCGGTCACGCTTTCCACCTCTTCCAGCGGAATCGCCTTGCCCAGCGGCTTGATCGCCATCAGGTCGCGCAAATGGATCGGCGGGTTCGCCTGCATCGCCTGGCTGTACCGCTTCCAAAGCTCGAAACTCGCCTTGTTGCACGCCATCTGCATCATGTGCATCGTCTGCGCGCCCCAGGCATGGGTCTCGCCCGATTTCCGCGCCTTGTAGAACCCCCCGATCGGCAGGATATCCTTGCCGCCCCGGAACGCCTGCTTGTGCACGTCCTGCAGCTTCGCCTGGATCCCGCTGACCCCGATACCGGAAATCCGGCTGGTCAGGCCCGGGAAATACTCCGCGCACATCGCGCGTGACAGCCCCACCGCCTCGAAGTTCAGACCACCGCGATAGGACGAGATCACCGAGATCCCCATCTTCGACATGATCTTCAGCAAGCCCTGGTCGATTGCCTCGCGATACCGCGCCACGTTCTCGGTCAGCCCGCCATCCAGCAGCCCCCGCTCGATCCGGTCGGCCAGGCTGTCCTCGGCCAGATAGGCGTTCACCACCGTCGCGCCCGCCCCGATCAGCACGGCAAAATAATGCGGATCCATGCACTCCGCCGACCGCACGTTCAGGCTACAGAAGGTCCGAAGACCCTTCCGCGTCAAATGCGAATGCACCGCGCTGGTGGCCAGGATCATCGGCATCCCGATCCGCTCCTCGCTCACCCCGGTATCCGACAGCACGATATGCCCGGCACCCGAGCGCACCGCATCCTCCGCCTCGGCCCGGATCCGCGCCAGCCCGTCGCGCAGCGCGTTCTCGCCCGGCGCGAAGGTACAATCGATCTGCGTCACCTCCCCCTCGAACTCGCGCATCAGCGCGGCCCATTGCGCATTGCCGATGAACGGGCTTTCCAGCACCACGATCTCGGTCTGCGCGCCGCTCTCGTCCAGCACGTTCTTCAGGTTCCCGAACCGCGTCTTCAGGCTCATCACCCGGAACTCGCGCAAGCTGTCGATCGGCGGGTTGGTCACCTGGCTGAAATTCTGCCGGAAGAAGTGGCTCAGCGGCCGATAGCTCTTCGACAGCACCGCGCTCGGCGTGTCATCCCCCATCGAGGCGACCATCTCCTTGCCGTCCTCCGCCATCGGTGACAGCACGCTTTCCAGCTCCTCGATCGTGTAGCCCGCCGCGATCTGCCGCCGGCGCAGCTCGGCCCCGGTGTAAAGCGGCTTCTCCGTCACCCCGGCCAGCACCTCGTCCATGTCGTTGATCTTGCCGACCCACTCGCCGAACGGCAGGGCGCGCGCCAGTTTGTCCTTGATCTCGGTGTCGTGGTAAAGCTGCCCCTTCTGCATGTCGACGGCCAGCATCTGCCCCGGCCCAAGCGCGCCCTTCTCCCGCACCGTGGCCTCGTCGATCGGCACCATCCCGGCTTCGGACCCGGCAATCACCAGCCCGTCACCCGTCACCACGTAGCGCATCGGCCGCAGCCCGTTCCGGTCCATGCCCGCGCAGACCCAGCGGCCATCGGTCATCGCCAGCGCCGCCGGCCCGTCCCACGGCTCCATCACCGAGTTGCAGTAGGAATACATGTCCCGCCACGCCTCGGGCAGCTCCTCGGCCTGCTTCGACCAGCTTTCCGGCACCAGCATCGTCTTGGCCATCGGCGCGCTCCGCCCGGCCCGCACCAGAACCTCGAAAACCGAATCCAACGCCGCCGAATCCGAAGACCCGCCCGCGATGATCGGCTTGATATCCTCGGCGTGATCCCCGAAGGACGCGCTCGCCATCCGGATCTCGTGGCTCTTCATCCAGTTGGTGTTGCCCTTCAGCGTGTTGATCTCGCCGTTATGCGCCAGCATCCGGAACGGCTGCGCCAGCCACCATTGCGGGAAGGTGTTGGTCGAATAGCGCTGGTGATAGATCGCAAACGCGCTGATGAACCGCTCGTCCTGCAGGTCGGGATAGAAATCCGCCACCTGCTCGGCCAGCATCATGCCCTTGTAGATGATGCTCCGGCACGACAGGCTCGCGATATAAAGCCCGTGAATCCCCGCCTCGGCCACCGCCTTCTCGATCCGGCGGCGAATGACGTAAAGCTCCCGCTCGAAATCCTCCTCGTCGATCCCCTTGGCGTTGGAAATCAGGATCTGCTCGATCTCGGGCCGCGTCGCGTTGGCCTTCTCGCCCAGAACGCTCACATCCACCGGCACGTGCCGCCAGCCATAAATGTAATGCCCCATGCGGATGACTTCCGTCTCCACGATCGTCCGGCAGGTCTCCTGCGCGCCGAAATCCGTCCGCGGCAGGAACACCTGCCCCACGGCCATCAACTGGTCTTCCCGCGGCTCGTGCCCGGTGCGCCGCACCTGGTCATAGAAGAACGGCACGGGGATCTGGATGTGAATGCCGGCACCGTCCCCGGTCTTGCCATCGGCATCCACCGCGCCCCGGTGCCAGATCGCCTTCAGCGCGTTGATCCCGGCATCCACCACCTTGCGGCTGGGGGATCCATCCACCGACACGACAAGCCCGACGCCACAGGAGGAATGCTCCTCCTCCTCGGAATACATGCCGTTCTCGGCCAGCCACTTGCGCTTGGCTTCCTCGTTCTTGGCCCAGTTGGTGTCGAATTTGGTCATGGCATTATCCTTTCGCGGATAGGCTGTTCGGCGTGGCAATGCTGCTGATTGCCTCACAGTCGTATTGTGGCTGATCGCTCGTGAACCCCAGTTCATCGGGATAGATGATCTCGACTGGCTCTGCGATTTCCGGCACTTCTGAACCGTCGATGCGACCTGTCCCACTGCCAGCAATAATCGCATGGCTGTCTCGATCCAGATATTGTTCGCCTGTCCAGAAGAGATCCAAGGAGTTCAGCGTAAAGCGGTATTCGGACGAGAGCTTCGTGAAAACGGTACGCTCAAGAACCAAGGTTTCGTCCGTTAAACGCATTTCGCCTGTGAAACGTGCAGGAATGGGGTCGATGAATGGGGCGACAATCATCAGCGCGGTATGATCGAACACGTCGCGGCCTGTTTCCATCAGTTCACTGACGGATACAGGGTCGCGGTCCTCCGCAATGTCGATCAGGTTGAAATCACCCTCGGCGTTCCAGTAAACGACGGACCCGCCTTCAAGATCGGTGACTTCAGTCGAGACGAACAGGTCTTCATCAATCTCCCGGTAAAGCAGGAAGTCTTCGCCACCAACCGAACAGGTATAGACCTTCTCAAGCTGGCAACCCCGCTTCTGCACAGCGTAAACCGGGTTACAGGCCTCCAGCGGCATATCCTGCCACATGGCAAAATCGGCGTGGCCAAGCGACGGCGCGGCAGAAACCGCCACGAGACCGGCCGCAATCCGGCACCATGCCCTGTTGATCCCCGTCTTCACTGTTAACCGTTCCTTCATCCGATGGGTCAGGCCACCTGACCCGTCTGCCGCCGGGCGCCGCTCTCGGCACCGACGCAATACCGACAAAATACCGACGTTAGACCGACGTCGCATGTCACTCCGCCGCGATGGCCTGCCGGCCACCGTCGAGATCCTTCAGGATCGCCTCCGCCGCGTCGCGCCCGTCGCGGATCGCCCAGACAACAAGGCTGGCGCCCCGCACGATATCGCCCACGGCATAGACCCCGTCCATCGCCGTGCGGCCGGTGGTGAATTCCGCCTTGACCGTGCCCCAGCGGGTCACCGCAAGCTCCTCCACGCCCCACAGCGTCGGCAGCTCTTCCGGCTCGAAGCCCAGCGCCTTGATCACGAGGTCCGCAGGCTCGTCATAATCGGCCCCCTCGATCTCCTCCGGCGTCTGCCGCCCGGTCGCATCCGGCGCGCCAAGGCGCATCTGCTGCACCTTCACCGCCGTCACCGGGTCGCCCACGAACCCCTTGGGCGCGCTCAGCCATTCGAACACCACGCCCTCTTCCTCGGCATTGTCCACCTCGCGCTGGCTGCCCGGCATGTTCTGCCGGTCGCGCCGGTACAGGCACTTGACCGAGGTCGCCCCCTGCCGCACCGCCGTGCGCACGCAGTCCATCGCGGTATCGCCACCGCCGATCACCACCACGCGCTTGCCCTCGGCGTTCAGCTCGCCGCTCTCGAATTCCGGCACATCGTCGCCGAAACTCTTCCGGTTGCTCGCCGTCAGGTAATCGATCGCCCGCACGATGCCACTCGCCCCCGACCCCGGGCCGGGAAGGTCACGGCTCTTGTAAACCCCCGTCGCGATCAGCACCGCATCGTGCTTTTCGCGGATCTCCTCGAAGCCGATATCCTTGCCCACGTCGCAATTCATCACGAACTCCACGCCGCCCTTCTCGAGCTGCGCGTTGCGGCGCATCACGATGTCCTTCTCCAGCTTGAAGCCGGGAATGCCATAGATCATCAGCCCGCCCGAGCGGTCGTACCGATCATAGATCGTCACCTGCACACCGGCCCGCCGCAGCATGTCCGCCGCCGCCAGCCCGCCGGGCCCGGCGCCGATGATCCCCACCGACTCGGGGCGCTCCTCGCCGGGCGTGATATCCTCGACCCAGCCTTCCTCGAAGGCGGTATCGGTCAGGTATTTCTCCACCTGCCCGATCGTCACCGTGCCGTGGCCCGACTGCTCGATCACGCAGTTGCCCTCGCACAGACGGTCCTGCGGACAGATGCGGCCACAGATCTCCGGGAAGGTATTGGTCAGCTGGCTCAGCTCATAGGCTTCCTTCACCCGTCCCTCCGCCGTCAGGCGCAGCCAGTCGGGGATGTTGTTGTGCAGCGGGCAATGGGTCTGGCAATAGGGCACGCCGCACTGGCTGCAGCGGCCTGACTGCTCCTTCGCCTTCTCGGCGGCATACTCGGCATAGATCTCGTGAAAGTCCTGGTTGCGTTCGGTGGCTGAACGCTTTTCTGGCATGGACCGTTCTACAGTCACGAATTTCAACATGGGCTGCTTTGCCACGGGGTCGTCTCCGAATTTCCGAAATACCGCGCTTGTTTACTTTATGGTAATCGGGAAATAAAGTCAGAAAGACTGACCTAATACGAAATAAATAGCTACAACTCGCGCTTTTTCTTTATCTTTTGGTCATAAATTAAGTCCGCTCCGGACCTAAATCAAATCTTTCCCCCGGAACTCAGTTGTTTATAGCTGGGCCAACACCCCTCCGCCCCGCCGGGACCTCCGCTGATGCCCCTCTTCCACCTCGTCATCATCGCCCTGATTCAGGGGCTTACCGAGTTTCTGCCGATCTCCTCCTCCGGCCACCTGATTCTCCTCCCCCACCTCACCGGTCTCCAGGACCAGGGCCAGGCCATCGACGTCGCCGTCCACGTGGGCACCCTCTTCGCCGTCCTGCTCTACTTCTGGTCCGACATGCGCAAGGCGATGCTCGGCCTGCCCCGCCTCCTCATGGGCCGCGCCGATACCGAGGGGGCGAAACTCGCCCTGCTCCTGCTCGTCTCCGCCGTGCCGGTCATCGCCTTCGGCCTGATCCTCAAGCTCACCGGGCTCGACCTCTACCTGCGTTCGGTCGCGGTGATCGCATGGGCGATGCTGATCTTCGGCATCCTGCTCTACTGGGCCGACCAGTTCGGCGAGACCACCCGCTCGCAGAAGGACTGGACCCTGACCGACGCCATGGTCGTCGGTGTCTGGCAGGCCATCGCCCTGATCCCCGGCACCTCCCGCTCTGGCATCACCATCACCGGCGCCCGCTTTCTCGGCTACAACCGCCACGACGCGGCGAAACTCTCGATGCTGATGTCCGTGCCGACCATCGTCGCCAGCGGCGCCCTGCTCTCGGGCGAGGCGCTGCTCAATGCCGATCTCGCGCTTCTGAAAGACTGCGGCATCGCCGCCGCGCTGGCCTTCGTCGCGGCCCTGCTGGCGCTTACCATAATGATGCGCCTCCTGCGCACCGTCAGCTTCACGCCCTACGTGATCTACCGGGTGATCCTCGGCATCGTCCTGCTATTTATCGCCTACAGCTAGGCGCCCCGCAGGTTCGAGGCCGAGCGCTTGATGTCGTCATACTGCCCGTCCGGCCGGAACCGCCACAGATAATCCGGCAGCACCGCCTCCATCGCAACCGGGTCGATCCCGAGATCGGCAAAGGTCTTCACCCCCACCGACACCACGTTATCGTCCTTCAGCGTCTGCACCTGGTCGCGGGTGATCTGCGGCGGCACGAGGCCGAAGGTGATGGTCTGCACGAACTCCATCACCCCGGCCATGATCGAGGCGATCCAGAACGGGATGTTGATGATCATCCGCCGGCGATGGATCACCCCGAGCATCTGCTGCATCAGCTCGCGGAACGTGTTCACATCCGGTCCGCCCAGCTCGTAAATGCCCGGCGCGGCCGTGCCCTTCACGCCCATCTCCGCGGCGGCGGCCACGTCGTCGACCCACACGGTCTGGAACTTCGTCGAGCCCCCGACAACCGGCAGGATCGGCCCCAGCCGGCTCATCCCGGCAAAGCGGTTGAAGAACGAATCCTCCGCCCCGAACATCACCGACGGCCGCAGGATCACGGCATCGGGGAACGACTCGAGGATCGCCGCCTCGCCCTGCCCCTTGCTCCGGCCATAAAGCGTCTCGGCCTCCGCATCGGCCCCGATGGCCGAGATATGCACCAGCCGCGCCACGCCCTCTTCCTTGGCGATCCGGCCGATTCGCGCAGCACCCTTGTTCTGCACCGCATCGAAATTGTTCTTGCCGCCCTTGTCGAACGTGCCCACGCAATTCACCGCGGCATCCGCCCCGCGCAGCACCGACCGCACGCTCTCGTCATCGCGGATATTGCACAGCACCGGCTCGACCTGGCCGACGACCCCGTAGGTCCGCACATACACCGCCTCGTTCGGGCGCCGCACGGCCACCCTGACCCGCCAGCCCGCCTTGGCCATCCGCCGCGCGATATACCGCCCCAGGAAACCGGAGCCCCCGAAGATCGTGACGAGTTTTGACTTGGGCATATGCTGGCCTCCGCAGTCTTGCCGTTCACCCCTCTTCCTAGCCTCCCGCGCGGGCTTCGACAAGGCGTGATGCCCGATTGCCGGCCCACCGGAAAATCGCCGTTGACAGCGCCCCGGCCCCCGGCTAAACGGCGTCCTCACGACACCGGCCCAGGTGGCGGAATTGGTAGACGCGCTAGCTTCAGGTGCTAGTGTCCGTATGGACGTGGAGGTTCGAGTCCTCTCCTGGGCACCATTCGTCAAGCCTTAAATCCAGAATTTGTTGGTTTTCTGAGGTTTCGGGCGAATGATTGGAAGGATTTGCCCCACAACTTGCTCCACACGCGCCCCGCCGACATGAAAGCCGACGAGACAGGTTTTCTTTTATGCTGGTGATGGAAGCGGGCGGTCACACCCGAAATGCGAACTTGATGTCTCGTTCCAGATCGGTGAGCCGAGCAGCGTGCCAGCTGAGTGCCCCGTCGAATTCTGGGCCAGAGTAACCTCCTTCGATCTCTGTGAGAGGCTCACCAATTAGGCAGAGTAGCTCGCCCATGATAGTCCGCATACGCAGGACGAGGGTTCGGGCATCTCTGGTCGCGTGGACCTGGTCTGCGATCTCTCGCAGGGCCGCTTTCTCGTCGACGCCGGGGTCTGCCCGGCCCTGACGGATCAGCCCATCGAGGCTGTCGCCGTGATCGTCGAGGTAGTCCCGAAGACGATCCAGAACTGTGGATCGAAGAGCTGCGAATGTGGGAATGATCGTGAGTTGGTTCATATCGGAACCTCACGCGTCCAGCCCCCGGCGTGTGCAGAGGTTTCTGAAACTGGCGCGGTCAGACACCGTCGCATGGAGAGTACACGGCGGTGCGGGATCGCTGTGCGGGATTGCACGTCGCCCCTGTTCGAAGAACCCTCGCGGCAGCAGCATCCACGTATTAGAGTTCTCGAAAACACCGGAAAGGGTCAAATCCTCACCGGATGAGACGCCATCCTAATGTGGAGACGCGTCTCACTGAGAAGGCGCGTCTCCACATTAGGATGGCGATATTCTTTCGTGCGTCTGACCGCTCTACGGCACGCACGTGCCTCGAACTCCCGGGAGGCCGCTCATCGCTGACCTTTAGCACCTTTGGGGTTCAGGGAGGGCCTCCTGCGTCGTTTTTACAGGTAGCCGGCGGCCATATGATCCCCTCCGGCCCTCATGAAAAAGAAAGGGTCCGTTTCACGAATGAAGCGGACCCTGGAATCAATGATTGAGGCGAGATAGAGAGGCGCGACGAGGTAGTTAGGTCATGGATTCGCGAACTCGAAGTTCCGCCTGAGCCATTCCATTTCCTCATCCTCCAGGATCCTTTCACAGCCCTCGAAGAGCGCAAAATTGAGAACGATCATCGCGGCGTGAAAGTTGTGAGGGTCAAGCTTCCGGAAGTCGTCGATGTTGAAGGCGGTCACACCCGAAAAGCAGGCATGGAGTAAACGTGCCGCGCCCGCGCTCGCGCCACTGCCGGATCGCGCCAGTTTCATCAGCGTGTTTGCAGCCGAAACGAGTTCCGGGTGGTCCGGCTTGACTTTGCCGGGCAGGACGCAAAAACGAGCCCGGTTTTGTTTGTGAACGGCAAGCGACCTACGGATCGCATCCAGCCCATCTTCAGGAGGGTTTGTGTCTTCTTTGGGTTCGGACATGTCGGGCCTTTCGAAAGTGGTGATTAGATGTTCATGCGTGAGGTTCTACCTCTCGCCGCTCCGAACGTGGGTTCCTCTGGGGGTCCGACAAAACGAGATACGTGATTTTTTGGCGATGGACCCGATCTGCTCTCGTCCGCAAGGATGCAAGACACTGTTCGGTCGAATGGCATTGGTTCAAAAGGGCGCGCATCAGCCTCTTGTTCGCTGGAAATTCCCGGGCGGCGGTTTCCTTTTGACCGGCTTGACGATCGGATCGAAATTATCGCCTTCACCGAGATCCGGGGGCGTGAAGGTTTCCGGGTCGATCTCTTTATCGAACTCTTCTGCTGCATCAGGTTCGCTTTCGTACTCTGAAATGCCCTGATCATCCGGCACGATCACTCCCTCGGACAGGACTGCGGCAATGGCCCGAGTGTAGGTATTGTCTTTGCCGCCGCGTGGGACCTCGAGCGTTGTCGCGTCTTCGACGGCCTGACGCTTCGCAGCTACAGATTCCGCTTCTGCAATACGTCGTTTCTCGTCTTCTGCGCGCTGCCGTCGCTCACGCTCGCGCTCCTCGGCGATCCGAGCGGATTCCTCAAGGCGAGCTTTCTCCCGGTGTAGCGCTCGAAGCTGCATCCAGCATGACCAACGGGCCTCGTTGTCGCTTTTGACACGTTCACGCTCGGCCGCGATGCGAGACTTCGATGCCAGGCTCGTCTCGCTCGCTCGCTTGCGCGCCTTGGCGGTCTCGCGCGGGCCCATGTGGGGTTGCGCGACGAGACCGTCAGGCGCATCGCCATCTGCCGCCATTTCCTCGTAAGAGCGAAGGTCGATACGAGCCCGTGATCCCGTTCGGGCCAGCGCCGCATTTGTGCGCTTCTCCCATTCCTGCCTGATCGCGAGCAGATTTTCCGGGCCTGGCTTTCTACGATCCAACTCCCAGGTCTTTTCGCCGAAAGCTCCGGTTTCACGGTCAACCCGCCGGGTCGTAAACAAGATGTGGGCGTGGAAATTCAGGTTGGTCTGCGCAGGGTCTGCCAGTGCCGCCAGATACGCATCGTTGCCTTTTTCGGACGTTCGCTCCCGCGACAATCGTCGCTCCTCGTCCTTGTCGTGAAACGAGGGGGCATGCAGAGCGTAATGCACCGCCACACCGAACCTATCCCGAAGCCAGAGGGAAAATCCATGAACAAGCCTGCGCTGATCGTCGAGCCGTAGCTCAGCGGGCAGCGCCGGGCGCAGTTCTCGAGCGACGCGCGCGTTGCACCGATTTTCCGCGGCTTCGGCCGCGTTCCAGAGGTCTTCCGCCGTCCCCTGCCAATTCACCATGCAATGCGCAAGGAGGCCGGTCGTTTGACGGTAGTTGAACGACCGGCCGATACGCGCATCGGCCATGTCGCAGCGCGCTATATAGGCGGCCGCGCCCACAGCGGAGCGGCCGTTTCCGCGGGAGATGACAAGGAGCGGGCAGTGACTGGCTGGATGTATCATTCCAGGTAAGTCGTGCCCTCGATGCGGGACCGCACCTTCCAAAAGCCCGCGGCAGGCGCGCTGCAAACGAAGTTTGCGTAATTGCGCCCTTGCCTGTCCGGCCGCGGGTCGATGACACCCGGCCCGTTCTCTTGCGAGATACGCGAAATCAACTGCCCGGCTTCAGGCTCAGGCACCATCTCCTCTTCGAAATGAAATCAACGGGAGGCAAGCCATGCCAAAATACGCGGACAAGATTGCGAAGATCGAAAAGAAGATCGAGCAGGAACGACAGCAGTTGCGCGACCTAAAAGCACGCGAGACGGCTCAGAAGCGCAGGGACGACACGCGTCGGAAGATCCTCTACGGCGCTGCGATCCTGTCACTCATGGAGAAGCTGCCTGCAGAGAAGAAACGCGATACCCTGGAAAAGCTTCACCAACATATCCGGAATGAAAAAGACCGCGCATTCCTTGGCCTGCCGACATTGCAGGAACAGAAAAAGCCCGAGGCAGAAGATGCGCGAACTGCCGCATCAGGAGCAAGATACGGCAAAAGTCACCCGTCGTCGTAGCTCGACATGTAAGTGGCGCTCTACCGGATGACCGTATCCCAGAGCCGTTCACGGAGTTCTTGCTGGCTGAGGCTGCGATGCCGTTTGCCAGGCATCACCTGGATCACTCGGCCGGACCCGACCTGAAACTTGTAGAGGCGTTCCGGTTGCCACTTCGTTTTCTCATGCTGGATCTTCACGCGGACCTGCGAGATGCCCGGATCGAGAGGACCGCAGTATGGCGCGATCAGGTAGGAATGTCCCAGTCGATCAGCCACCCGCTCGGCTGCACGGCACCACCGTTTCTTGGCTGCCGCCCATTCGCACACCTGAGCTTCGCGGGTCTGCAAGTCCACATCGTTAGCCGCCTCTCCAGAGGTGGCGCTGGCTTTATAATTGAGGCACCTGCTCTTCTGAGAAACAGGTCGGTATGGGAGGTTGAAGACCGGCCAATCCCGTCCTTCATAGAGGCGAACAAGCATGACGAAAATCGCCTCTTCGATCGAGACCGATTCCGCATAGTCATCCGACTGCAATTTCGCGAATCCATGCTCGGTCTTCTTCGAGAGTAAACTCGTGCGGAACCGATTACTGATCAGGAAGGTGACGCGCTTCGGGTCTGGTTGTTCCAGTTCATCGAAGAGGTCGGTGCCCTTGAGATCTGCGATACCCCTTTGCATCCATCGCCGATCCTTGCACCCCCGGGCGGCAGTAAGTTGCGCGATTCCATCGCACCAGATCGTTTGCGGTTTGATAAGGACCGGGCCGGCGCCTGACACGCTGCCGTACATCCAATCAAGCTGGCCCAAAAGGCCATGAACAAACCGAGCCGCATGCAGAGATGTCAGCCTGGTCGAGAGAATTTCGACTGTGCGGTTCGGAAGCTCGTATTTTCGATTTATATGCATGGGGCATCTCCTTGTCCTGCCCAAAGAAGTTGGGTCTGAAGTCAACGAAAAGAAAACGAGATACCTTGCCCGTACAGATAGCCAGACACCCCGCACAGATAGCCAAACGGCCCGGATGAATGGCCAATACATGTTCGCGCCCGGCCTTTCGCCCACGTATCGGGACTTGTTGTCCGCTCAAGTGGCGCAGATCCACGTTCTCAAGGACTTGGTTGACGTACCGATGGCTTGTCCGAGACCTTAATGGTCTGAGTTTCAACGAAAACCTGACTAAAGAACGTAGTGGAACGTCGGGAACGTAGTGGAACCCCCATGCAGAGTGGTAAATTCGCAGAACGTCGATACCGATAGGTTTGCCAAACGGCGGTCCCCCTGCAGTGAAGGGTCAGATAAGCTCGGCCACTTCTTTCATCCTGGCTGCGTCGTATTCCTCACTGGTGTCGGAGAATTGCGGCGCTGACAGCCCGAAGGCTATTTCTATCGCCTGCCTCTCGGTCAACGGTGCCATGTCGAACCCGACGATCACCGGTGTCGCGCCCATGATGCCGTCCGACCTGAGATCGACGAATACAGTCCCGCGACACCCGCCATCCATCCCAACGATATCGTCGCATCCGAACACGAAGGGATATTCCATCACCTCGAACACGAGATCATTCAGGTCAAAGCCATAGACAACGTCGTCCTCTGCGATGCCATCCAGCCGAATTTGCATCGTCGGTAGACCATCTGGGTCTTCCTCAAACGGGGCGCTTATTGTGATGTTGGAAACATCAACCTGAACCCTTTTCAGGTCGCTGTTCGCCTCGTCATCTATCGGGAAGCGCTCTTGGTTGTCGAAGGCGTGTCGCGCCTGCATGGACGTGAAGACCGAATCGTCAAGACGACTCGCAGTCTCGGACACCTCGGCTACGATCTCATTCATGTTCTTCTGGAACCGGTCAGCGCGTGTTTCGAGGGCGTCGCGTAGACCCGAGAGATAGACTGCGTCATCCGTCAGGCATTGTGCGCCGCCCTGCTCGTCCAGCGCGCCGATTTGGGTCATCGCCTCGCACGCATCCGACCGTGGCCCGGCCAGATCGACCGACGGGTTATTTTCAACGTATTTCGAATACCCATACCATCCGACTGCGGCCCAGAAGAGAACGCCGAAAATCGTTTCGGGGGCGATCAACCAATTCCGTCGGCTCAAAGTTTCCTCATTGATAGAAGTTTCACGGAGCCCGGGAAACCAAGGTTTGTTTCGGGTATCAACCGAAAATGCCTGGCATCATCTCGCAGATTGCGACCACTTTCCTTCACAACTTCGGTCCTTTACGGTCTTCGGGGCAAGCCGGGCCGCGAAGATCCGGTGGCAAGAACGAGGGACGGGCATGCCGCTTCTGCACTGGTTGACGAGGGATGAGGATCTGCGGGCGGCGGATCGGGTGCCGTATCGGCTGCTCGACGAGGTGCCCGACCTGAGCGCCGGAGAGGGCGACGAGGGGCTGCTGGTGCAGGGGGACAACCTCGAGGCGCTGAAGGCGCTCCTGCCCTTCTACGCGGGCCGGGTGAAGTGCATCTACATCGACCCGCCCTACAACACCCGGTCGGCCTTCGAGCATTACGACGACAGCCTCGAACACGCGAAGTGGCTGGCGATGATCGTGCCCCGCTTGATTCTGCTGCGCGAGTTCCTGAGCGAGGACGGCTCGGTCTGGGTGTCGATCGATGATCGCGAAGGTCACTACCTCAAGGTCGTCATGGACGAGATATTCGGCCGGAGGAATTTTCGGTGCACCTTCATATGGAGGAAAGTGGACAGTCCGAACGATAACAAAGTCCCAATTACGCCAGATCACGAGTTCATTCTCGTCTACGAGAAGAACTCTGAACAGGCGGGCTTTCGACAGAAGAGCGACGAAGGCCTCCTCGAATCTTATCGCATGACCGACGAAGAGCCGCGCCCCCACCGTGATCGACTGATTAAGAAGAATGGAAAGAACTCTTTGCGGGATGACAGGCCGACAATGTTCTTCCCGATTGAAGCTCCAGATGGAACGGATGCATGGCCGATACATGACGACGGACGTGAAGCCAACTGGGCCTTCGGCAAGAAAGGCATCGAACAACTGCGCAAAGAAGGCCGTCTTATCTGGAAGCAGCGAGAAAGACTGGGCGAAATAGTCTGGGTCCCATACAGCCGAGAATTCGCGAGCAACGACCCCAAACGTCCTAACGAGACAATATGGACAAATGAACACACCACCAGGCAAGCGAAGGCTCATGCAAGAGAACTCCTCCCAAGTGTTCAGCCCATCGACACAATAAAACCAGAGAAGCTGATCTCCCGGATTCTCCACATCGCCACCACTCCCGGCGACCTCGTTCTCGACAGCTTTTTGGGCTCAGGCACCACGGCGGCCGTCGCGCATAAGATGGGCCGCCGGTGGATCGGGGTTGAAATGGGCGAGCATGCCCGCACCCACTGCGCCCTGCGTCTACAGAAGGTCATAGAGGGCGAACAGGGCGGCATCTCGAAGGATGTCGGCTGGGAGGGTGGCGGCGGCTTCCGTTTCTGCACCCTCGGCCCCGCGGTTTTCGACGAGGATGGGCGGATCGACCCAGCGATCCGCTTTGCCGACCTCGCCCGCCATGTCTGGTTCTCCGAGACTCGCCAACCCATGACCGACGCGCCCTCGGGCCCGCTCCTCGGCGTGCATGGTGAGCGCGCCGTCGCCCTGCTCTACAATGGCATCCTGAAAGACCGCAGCGCCGGGGGCGGCAACGTGCTGACCCGCGCGGTGCTGAAGCTGGTCCGCGACGACCTTGCAGCAGCCGCGCCGGACTTCGCGGGCGATCTGGTGGTCTACGGCGCCGCCTGCCGCCTGTCCGAGGCCACGCTGAAGGAACAAGGCATCCTGTTCCGCCAGACCCCCTACGACATCTCGGCGAGGACGTGACCATGCAGCTCAAGAGCTATCAGAAGGCCACGCTGGAGACGCTCGACGCCTTCTTCGCCCGCGCCCTCGCCAAAGGTCCCGCTGAGGCTTTCCAGCACGCCGTGGAGGAGCAGGAGAAGTTTGCCCGCCTCGAGGGACGGAAACCGGAGCCACGCACCTACCAGCCCCTCGAGGCGCTGTCCGAGGTGTCTTACGTCTGCCTGCGCCTGCCCACCGGCGGCGGCAAGACTTTGCTGGCGGCCGAGACGATCCGCCTGGCCGCGCGCAGCTACCTGCGCCGTACATGGCCCCTGACGCTCTGGTTCGTGCCCTCTGACGCGATCAAGACGCAGACGCTGGAGGCGCTCAAGGACCGCACGCATCCCTACCGCCGCAGGCTCGACGAGAATTTCGGCGGGCATGTCCGCGTCTTCGACATCGCCGAGTTCGAGATGCTGCGCCCGCAGGATCTGACGCGGTCGGCCTGCGTCGTCGTCTCGACGATCCAGGCATTCCGGGTGGCGAACACCAGCGGCCGCAAGGTTTATTCCCACCACGAGGAGCTGGAGCCGCATTTCTCCGGCGTGCCCACCGACGGGATGGAGGTCGTGTCGCCCGAAGAGGCGGCGGAGAACGACATGCTGACCGAGGGGGCGGTGAAATTCTCCTTCGCCAACCTGCTCTACCATCAGCGGCCCCTGATGATCGTCGACGAGGCGCACAACGCTGTCTCGGGCCTGACACGCGAGGTGCAGGCCAGGATCCGGCCGGCCGCCATTGTCGAGTTCACCGCGACCCCGCGCGGGCGCAACAACATCCTGCATTCGGTCACGGCGAGCGCCCTCAAGGACGAAGAGATGATCAAGCTCCCGATCCGTGTCCGTCCGCATGACGACTGGAGGGAGGCGGTCACGGGTGCCGTGGCGACACGAAACATGCTTGAGGAGAAGGCGAAGCGGGACCGCGATCATATCCGGCCGGTGGTGCTCTATCAAGCGCAGGCGAAGAACGGTCACCCGACGGTCGCGGAGCTTAAGAAATACCTGATCGAAGAGAAGCTGATCCCGGAAGACCGGATTAAGATCGCCACCGGGGAGCAGCGCGAGCTGGATGCGGTGAACCTGCGCGACCCTGCAGAGCAGACCCGCCACGTAATCACGGTGGACGCGCTGAAGGAGGGCTGGGATTGCCCCTCGGCTTATGTCCTCTGCGCCACCCAGCGGCTCCAGAGCCGAGGAGCCGTAGAGCAGCTCCTGGGGCGTGTCCTGCGCATGCCCTATGCGTCCCGAAGGAAGGACGCGGCCCTGAACTGCGCCTACGCCCACGTCTCCGAGCCCTCGTTCCAGGAGGCCGCGCAGGCCCTGACCGACAAGCTGATAGACATGGGGTTCACGGACGAGGAGGTCCGGGAGTCCCTGAAGCCGCGCGGGGTGGAGCAAAATGACCAGGGGGAGCTTTTCGATCCTGATCCTGTTCGTCCGAAGCCGGTCCTCCAGTTCACCGTGCCAGACAGCGAGGATGCCCGTGAGCGCCTGAATGGATGGCAGGACGAGGGTGTTGACTACATCCAGCGCGATGACGGCACATTGGTCGTCGGCGTGAAGGGCGACGTGACCGACGAGATCGCCCAGGGAGTCCGCGAGATCACTCGGGAGGAGGATCACGCCCATTTCGATGCACAGCTCGAAAAGCATCGGGCAACTGTCGAGGCCAGCCGCACGCTGGCCCAGAACGGTCATGTCATAGAGATCCCCCAGCTCCTGGTGGAGATGGAGGGCGAGACCTTCCTTGCCGAAACCGATGCGATCATGGAGCGCGTCGACTGGTCCCTGGATCGCCATCCGGCGCGGCTGACCGAACAGGAGCTGAGCTTCCACCGGTCTCAGGACGTTATCGAGATCGACCTCGAGGGAGAGAAGCTGGTCTACAGCCGGATGACGGAAGAGCAGCCGATCCTGTCCGGCCTGCATGCCCCATCGGAAGCGGATCTCGAGGCATCTCTGGTGCAATGGCTGGAGCGGGAATGCCGAGTTCCGGACATTCCCCAGGCCGAGATGCTGCCGTGGATCGCCGCCATGGTCGCAGACCTGGTTACCAACAGGGAGGTCAGCATCCGCACGCTGATCGACTGGCAGCACCAGATCGCGGCGCGAATCCGATGGAAAATCCAGGCAATCCGGGAAGAGGAAAAGACCCGAGCGCACCAGATGGCGCTGTTTGATGATCAGGCGAAACCAACCTGGTCCGACAGCAGCGTGGTCCGTTTCGACGACACAATCTACCAGAATGTGCCTACTCAGACGATCGGAGCCTTCCGGTTCAACCGTCACCTGCTCGGTGCCGACCGGGCCCCGCTCATCGATGGTGACCTGAACGGGGAGGAATTCCAGTGTGCCTGGAGCCTCGACAGCCTTGATGAGGTCGAGGTCTGGGTCCGAAACGTGGCGCGGCACTCGGACTCATTCTCGCTGCCCCGGGTCGGTCGTCGGTTTTACCCGGACTTCGTCGCGAAGCTCCGCGATGGTCGCGTCTTCGTTGTTGAATACAAGGGCGAACACCTGATCGGCGCACCAGAGGCACGCGAGAAGGACGCGATCGGCAGGATCTGGGCCCGCACGACAGGAAACGTATTCCTAATGGTGCGCAAGGTAGCCCATGGTGTCGAGATGGCGGATCAGATGAGAAATGTCGTAATGAGATAGTGACACTCGTCTTAAGCTTACGCGCCGACATAATCGAAAAAAGGGCCAACTTCGGCTCAGGACGTGAGTTTCGCACCCCTGTGCAGATCGTTGGTGAAAATCACGTGTGACGTGACGACCTGAGCATCAGTCCCCTTCGCTCATGCGCGTGATCTCAAGTGTCTGCGCAGGATCAACGTGTAATCTCTTGAGGTGCAAAAAATTAACCATTCAGGTTGAATCCCCGCGCGAGTCTTGATATTGTGGGAAAGAACCACCGTGAGGAGCAACGACCATGACCACAGAAATCGGAAAGGAGCTGCGGAAACTGCGAATTGATGAGGACGAACGACTTCTGGACATGTCCCAGCGCCTGAGCAAGTCCTCTGCCTTCATTTCCGCCGTGGAGCGCGGCACGAAAAGCCCGCCATCGGGCTTTGAAGAACTCGTCATCAAAGCCTACCGGCTCGCCGGGGAAACAGCGGACACATTGCGCCGCGCCGCTGATCGGTCCCGGAAAGCCTTCACTATCGAGGCCGACACCCCACTGGCCCGAGACACTGCCGGGCTCATGGCCCGGCGCATGGACAGCCTGTCCGATGAGGAGCTCAAAAGCATCTTCCAAATCCTCAATAAGAAGGACGCAAAATGACCTCTGGCAGCGATTTCATCGTACCGCCGCGCCGCTGGGCTGAAATCGGCGGCATTGCGAATAACCTCCGCCATCGCCTCGGGCTGGCGGAGGAGCCCCACCTGCCGGTGATCGAGCTGATCGAGCGGGTGTTAGATCAGAAACTCGGGCTCGTCCGCTTGGAGGTGGGCGACCGGCACGAAATGGACGGTGCAGAGGGGCTGACCTGCCCCAATGGCGAGTTCATCATGCTGCGGGAGGACGTGTACAACGGGGTTTGGGCGGGCGACCGTCGCGCCCGCTTCACGACTGCCCATGAGTTGGGCCACTGGGCCTTGCATACGAACATCTCCATGGCCCGGGCTCGCCGGGGCGATGGAACCCCCACCTACCGCTTGGCGGAGCCGCAGGCGGATCAGTTCGCCGCAGAGCTGTTGATGCCCGAAGGATTTATTAACGCATGGGATGACGAAAATGACCTGATGGAGCGCTTCGGCGTCTCGTTCAGCGCCGCCCGCAACCGCCTCCGCTACCTTCGCAAGAACGGGAGGCTCTAACGAATGAAGGCTCAGGTTGGCGCCTGAGCCTCCAAATGAAAATCTGAATCGTGCATCAGGGGCTTGACGATGCAGAGCCTCCCGAAACGCAAATCAGCTTCCGTGACAAGGGCCGATATAGCGCTTTTCGGGTCAAATGGCAAGATACGCCCCGAAGGAGAACGAGGGAATGGCTAAGAAGCACACACCCCCTCCGCCGGGTTATCGGTACGTGTTCCGCCCTTGGCGCACGTGTCCGAAGACCGGGCAGCGCCTCTACGCGAGAGCGTTTGGCCTGCGCGCCTGGCCGATTTTGGTTCCCGATTAAGGGAGCCGTGACTCTGGATGAGCGGTTCCGCCGCTCATCCTATCGAAGCTTGCCAACTCATGAGGTTACAACATGGCAAAGAAGACCACGAAAATCGGGCGCAGCGCCAAGACCGGACGGTTCACGACGGTGAAGACTGCCCAGACGAAGAAGTCGACGCACGTTGTCGAAACCATCCGGCGTCCGAAGTAAGCGCCGAACGGGCTGCTTCTGGAAGACGATCTCCAGAAGCAGCCCCACGAATCTTTGAGATAACTCAGACCAACTCAGCCAGGATCTGGGCAAGATCATCGCTTTGCCCGCGCCTTTCAGAGATAAGTTGCTCAAGCGCTTGGACGACTGGCATGTATCTTTTCCCGTCGTCTTTCGCTTGTACATCTTCGAACCGCCTGTCCGGCGGCTGTCTGTCGGAGCCTAACGGGTCCTGACCAAGAGATGGGGGCGCAGCGCGACACGCGGAACTCCCAATTGTCATGCCTCCATCTTTGTGTAGCGCTCGTAGTCATCCTCCTGGCTCCGAAGCGCTTGAAGCTCCCGTTCCAGATGCTGAGCGATGGGGACGAATTTGCGACCATCCTCGGGGCGGGCGCGCAGGATTTCCAAGATGCGCTTGTATGCGCCTTCCAGCTTTTCCGGGTTCATGAAACGATACTCCTCTTTCCTGCGGAGAAGGTCGGATCGTTTCGAAATGGACGGAAAAGCTTACCCGACGCGATATCCGAGGGCCTCGAGTTCGGCCTCGATGAGGTTCCTGACCTCCGCGTTTGGGCGCGGTTGCCATGTGTCCGTGGGGAAGCTGACCAGCTCGGCATAGAGGGCGCGAAGCTTGAGCTCTGGTCCGTCGCCATAGACCGGGCGTCCGCGAAGCTTTCCGACGGAATGGCCGAGGAGGAATGCCCGTTCCTCGTTTGTCATGCCTGCAGCTCGAGCGCGTTCCTCCCAGGTGTGCCTCGTGCCGCCGAAGGTATAGGGTTTTCCACCTTCAGGGTGCGCCGGGAAGAGACCGTGATCTCTCATGAATTTGTTGATGTCGCCGGAGAAGCTACCCTTCGCCCGATATCGGGAGAAGCCAGTAGGATGGCGGCGAATTGCCTCAAGTGCCGCGCCGAGTAGGGGTACAAGCCTGATCGAAGCGAGATTCTTGATGTCGCGGACGTGCTCTCCCTCTTCGACATACCTGATCCGGAGATGCGGGATCGGATGGTTTAGGATGATGTCCTCGGGCGGAAGGTGAACGATCTCCGTCTGACGACATCCCGTTTCGGCGACGACGATCCCGATGTCGACGCGCTCATCGACTTCAATCCCGTCGGTCAGCTTCCCCCTTGCGAGGTCTCTGACCCATCCTACAGGCAACGCTGGCTTCCCTCCCTGGTTAGAGGACTTATCCTTCTTGGGTCGCGGCTCTATCTTGAAGCCAGCGACAGGGTTGAAGGTCTGGCTTGGAAGAGCCCCTGCGAGCTTATGATATTCGGCAATCATTTGTCTCAGGTAGCGAAGACGCTTGATTGCCTGGTCATCGGAGATACTCCCGGAATTTACCCTCTCCTGCCAGTGGTTGTAGTATCGCCGCGCGTCGTCCTCGGTGATCTCATGAACGTTCTTGTTCGAGACGACTCCGGCGAATACGCGAGCGGCATGCCTGTAGCGATTTCGCCACTGGCGCTTCTGATCCTTGTGTTTCCCCTTCAACTTGTGCTGCGCGCGCTCTTCCATGACCTTTGGCATGTCGAGGATCTTGATGTGCGGGACATCGCAAACACCGAGTGCGGCAGGTATCGCGGGGGAGTCCACCGGGACGGCGGCGAGCTTCTCGATCCGGGCCACGAGGTCCTCGAGAGGTCCGGCCAAGAGGCCCTGGATCGGCACGTAGGGTAGCTGGAGGTCGTCGAGCAATGACACAGCAGCTTCGAATGCCTCGACTGACGGCCCTCGGTCTTTCCTCAACAGGCGAGCCTTCCAGAGCTTTTGGAATGCTTTCTTTTTCAGGAGGGCAAGAGCCCTTGCCTCTTCCAGATCGCAAGTCTTCAGGGACTGGTTGATCTCGGTCCGCGACTCTACAGCGCGAAACTGCGCAGGGACCCTCCAACGGAGATAGTAGACATTGCCGCGGGGCTCGACGCCGGCGACGCATTTAGATAGGTTCATAGAATAGGTGCTCCACAGGTTGCCACACAACGGAGCCGCGGGTGGCTTTTGTTCTTCCGACCCGTTCAGGCTCCAAGTATCTACAAGTTGGGAACTTTTTCAGGGCGGCGGAAATCGCGTCTCCGCCGCCAAGAGTTCTCTCCTGGGCACCATTCCCCAAAACTTGCAAACTCTGGCCTGGACGGGCCCCGCTGCCGCCAAACGGTTTGACATCACGCGTCAAGTGTGGGCTTTCCCCGACCCAGCAATGCAAGGGTTTCAGAACCAAGTGCCGGACCAGACACCGCCTACATCCCGCCGACTGGTCGCCGTCGTGGTCACCCACAACCGGCTCGACAAGCTCGGACCGACCATCGACCGCCTGCTCGCCTCCGGGCCTTCGCACCTCTCCGCCATCGTCATCGTCGACAACGCCTCGACCGACGACACCGCCGACTGGCTCGCGACCCAGACGAATCCGCGGCTCGATATCGTCACCAGCAAGGTGAATCTCGGCGGCGCCGGCGGGTTCGAGACTGGCATGCGGCATGCCGTCGCGCGGCACGATCCCGACTGGCTCGTGGTGATGGACGACGACGCCCGACCGCTGCCCGGCGCGCTTGCGGCCTTTCACGCCCTGCCGCCCGAAAACTGGGATGCCATCGCCGCGGCGGTCTACTTCCCCGATGGCCGGATCTGCGAGATGAACCGCCCCTCGCGCAACCCGTTCTGGCACTGGCGCCTGTTCCTGCGGACCTTTCGCAAGGGGCGGAACGGCTTCCATATCGCGCACGACGAGTACGCCAAGGACGGCTGCGAGATCGACGTGACCTCCTTCGTCGGCTTCTTCGTCTCCCGCCGGGCACTGGGCATGGCCGGCTATCCCGATGGCCGCCTCTTCCTCTACGGCGACGACGGTCTCTATACCCTCGGCCTCACCCGCGCGGGCGGGCGCATCGCCTTCCTGCCGCAGATCGCCTTCGAACACGACTTCACCACCTTCGGCGGTTCCGGCGCGGCCAAGGGGCAAAGGTTCCGCCCGCTCTGGAAGGTCTACTACCACCACCGCAACCTGCTCCTGCTCTACCGCATGGCCGCCGGCTGGCTGTTCTGGCCGGTCCTGCTGATCGTGTTGCCAAAATGGTTCTCCAAGGTCCGCCACCATTCCGGCTCCCGCCGCGCCTTCTTGCGCCTAATGGGCCGGGCGATCGCCGACGGCCTGTTCAATCACCTCGATGTCAGCCACGAAACGATCCTCCGGATGACGGGGCCGGAAGGCGACCAGGGCGACGGGCCTAGCGGTTGAGGATCTCCCGGCTGTACCGCCGCGTCAGCAAGAGCCCGAAGAACAGCAGCGTGATGCTCACGTAGAACACGTAGACCGTGTCGATATAGGTCGGCGAATAGGTCGTGTAGAACCCGGTCCGCGTCAGGCCGGTGATATGCACCAGCGGGTTGTACCACAGGATATCCTGCGCCAGCTTCGGCAGGTCCTCGTAGATGTAGATGATCCCGGACGCGAGGAACAAGGGACGTGTGATGATACCCCAGATCATGTCCCAGACCGGGAACAGCCCGATCAGCGTACAATTCAGAACCCCCACCCCCAGACCGAGCAACATCGCCAGCGCGAACGCCTCGACGATCGGCCCCAATTCGAGAACCGTCCGGTTCTCCACGATGTTGAGGATGATGGTCAACAGGATAATGCTCGTCATGATGCCTGTCAGGCTGTTGAGCACGAACCGCGCCACGATCGCGTCGAACCAGTTCACCGCCGGGAACCTCAGCAGCGCCTTCGAAAAGTTGATCGCCATCGACGTGCTTTTCGAGATCACCTGGTACAGGTTGAAGACCACGTATCCGGTCGCGTAGAACAGGATAAAGCTTGTCCCGAGTGACGGTGTCCGCAACAACAGCGAAAAGCCGATCGCAAGAAACATGATCGCGGCCAACGGCTCGACCACACCCCAGATATACCCGCCCGGCGTGCGTCCATAACGCGTGGACATTTCCCGCAGCATGAGCGCAAGAATATTGCGGATCACCGAGTAGCGCACATGGCTCCGCCCGATTTCCTTGTTCTCCGGCTGACCCGCCGAGCCTGTAAACGCCATCTGGGACCACGGTTGCTCTGGTGATTTCGGCGATTAGTATGCTAGACACGAGGCAAACGGCTTGAGGCCTGGATCATACAATAATGACAAATCGCAGCTCAGCGGCCCGTGATGCGGCCGCAAAAGAGGGCCAGCCGGGCAAGTCCGACGACCCGAACACCGCAGGCGATGCGCAATCGGGCGGCGGCGGCGCGGATGGCGATGCCATGCCCTTCGCGACCCGCCGCGGGGCCGAGCCGGAACCCGCCGACGATCCCGCTCCGATCCGCCGTCCGGTGACCGCCGACGCGTCCGGCCCCGCGCAGGGCAGGTCGAAACCCGCGGCCGGAAAGGGTAACCCGAAATCTGCTCCGTCCGGCCGCAAGAACGCCAAGCCCGCCCCCGACAAGTCCGCAGAGCAGCCCCAGCCAAAGGTCCGCCCCGTGGCCGGGCCCGCCAAGCTGAAGAAGCGGCACTGGGGCCTGATCACGTCCTTCCTGTTCCTGGCGGTCATCCCCTTCGTGGCCACCGTGGCCTATCTCTACACCGTGGCGGAGGACCAGTATCATTCGATCGCCGGCTTCACCGTCCGCAGCCAGGAGCAGGGCGGCGCCAACGAACTGCTTGGCGGTCTGGCCGATTTCGCCGGCGCCTCCACCGCCTCCGACAGCGATATCCTCTACGAGTTCATCCAGAGCCAGGAGATGGTGCAGGCCGTCAACGAAGACGTCGACCTACGCGCGCACTACTCGCAACATTGGCCCAACGACTGGGTCTTCGCCATCTGGAACGACGCCACGCAGGAAGACCTGATCTGGTACTGGAACCGCATGGTCGGAATTTCCTACGATTCATCGACCGGCCTGATCGAGGTTCAGGTCAAGGCGTTCGATTCCCAGATGGCCCAGACAATCTCGCGCGAGATCGTCGAAATCAGCCAGGCCCGCATCAACGAGTTGAACCTGCAGGCTCGCGAAGATGCCATGGGATATGCCCAGGACGACCTCGACGATGCGCTCGAACGCCTCAAGAACGCCCGCGAAGCCATGACCGAGTTCCGCACAAGGTCGCAGATCGTCGACCCCGAGACCGACATCCAGACCCGCATGGGCGTGATGACCAGCCTGCAACAGCAACTGGCCTCGGTGCTCGTGGAACACGATCTGCTGCGCGGCACCTCGAGCGAGAACGACCCGAGGCTCCGCGAAGCCCAGCAACGCATCGAGGTGATCCGCGACCGGATCGCCACCGAACGGCGCAACTTCGCCTCCTCCAGCACCGAGACCGGCGGCGTCAGCCAGGATTATCCCTCGCTGATCGCCGAGTTCGAAAGGCTGACGGTCGACCGCCAGTATGCCGAGCAGGCCTATACCGCCGCGCTGACCGCGCTCGAGACCGCCCGCGACGAGGCCAACCGCCAGAGCCGCTACCTCGCCACCTATATCAAGCCGACGCTGGCACAGGCGTCCGAATACCCGCAAAGGCTGATACTGACGGGGCTGGCCGCGCTCTTCCTGCTGCTCTTCTGGTCAATCCTCGCGCTGGTCTACTACTCCATCCGGGACCGGTCCTGAGCGCCGCCATGATCCGCTTCGAGAACCTGAGCAAGAGCTTCTGGATCAAGGGGAAGCAGAAGGTCGTCATAGACAACCTCAACCTGACGCTTCCCAGCGGCCGCTCCCTCGGCCTACTGGGGCGCAACGGGGCCGGCAAGTCGACCCTCCTGCAGATCATCGCCGGCACGATGAGCGCCGATAGCGGGCGCATCGTCACCGACGGGTCGATATCCTGGCCCGTGGGCCAGGCCAACTCCATCCACCGCGAGCTCAGCGGTGCCGAGAACGTCAAGTTCCTCGCCCGCATCTACGGTGTCGACACCGAAGAGCTGATGGATTTCGTCGAGGAGTTTTCCGAACTCGGCGATTTCTTCAACATGCCGGTGCGCAGCTACTCTTCCGGCATGCGCGCGCGCCTCGCCTTCGGCGCCTCCATGGGCATTCATTTCGACACCTACCTTGTCGACGAGGTCACCGCCGTGGGCGATGCCCGCTTCAAGGCCAAGAGCGCGCAGGTCTTCCAGGCCCGGATGTCCCATTCCAGCGCCATCGTCGTGAACCACTCGATGCCGGGGCTCCGTCGCTTCTGCGATTCGGGCCTCGTGCTCGAGAACGGAAGCGTCACCTATTTCGAAGATCTCGAGGAAGCGATCGAGTATCATACCGAAACGATGAAGTGACCCGGCAAACCCGCCCGCGGGTTGCGCCAGCCGGCCTTTCACGTTTAGAGCGTTTCTATGAAAACCTGAATCGCCGGGGATTCCCAGAAGACGCTGATTGTGCTTCCCTCTCCCTGGGAGGATCGGATCATGTCAGCACCTTTGCCGAAGGCGCTTCGTGCGCGGTTTCAGCAGTATATCGAGG
>NZ_JAVJUO010000068.1:0-9882 GCF_040220555.1 Coleofasciculus sp. C1-SOL-03 | reverse complement strand
CAGAAGTTTTGCAGTTTTTCCGAACTAGGAAAACATTCGGAAGTGCGTACCATCTAGAAACTCATGCGGTAGACAACTGTTACTGGAACCTGATTCTTCCAAGCTCACGGTTCAACGAAGTAACCGTGAGTAGTTGACTCTCTGTGCGATCGCCAGAACATTTCTGCCCAATTGGTGACTACAGGTAATCTAACCTAAGACAACAGGAACGTCAACTCCTTATCATATCGTTGATTGGAGTCATCGCCAGGAATCAGGCGATCACGAAAACCCTGGATTTATTTTGCCTCGGTTGATGGGGGAGGGGTGAGTTAATCGCTGATTCTGTTTGGGGTCAAGAGTTACCGGATCGCGATCGCAGTGGGGGATGTTTTTGGCGATGTAACGGTACAATTCTCTAACTCGAAAGTAAGCCCGAACCACTGATTCCTCTGAAGGGTTCACTTATTTTTCTGAGTTTCCGTCCCCGTGAAGGGGAAGTTGTATGAAATACCAAGCAGAGTACATGAACCTGCCATCAGAAGAGGCGGAAAGGTTTCCGTCCCCGTGAAGGGGAAGTTGTATGAAACCCTATCGATTTGAAACCCTTACTAGGCAAGGCTTAGAGATAGGCAAATCTGGGGGGTCTAAAATTACCCCGAATACTTGACACTTATTTTCAGTGACATCCTCCCGCACCAAATCAAAGATTATGGTGCAGGCTTCCCCAAATCACTTTGAGGATTTCCTGGTTACTCCCTTACGGGATTTCAACACTTGGATGGTTTTGGCTTTCACCAATCCCCGGTAGATCGTCTGCACAGGCAGTTTCCATTCCCGATAGTCCATCGGTACTAATTGATTCTATCCCTCGGTTTCTGATGACTTGACCACTGGCAACATCCCTATCGGTTTTATAGCCACAGTGAGGGCACTCATGCACCCGAATACTCAGGTCTTTTTTGACCTCACCCTTACACTCAGGACACTCCTGGGAAGTCCCTCTAGCATCAACAACAGCAAAGAATTTCCCACGCTTCCAACACACATATTGAGTGATGGTGCGAAATTGACCAAAACCGCCATCCAACATCTGTTTCCCAAGGAACCCTCTCTTCGGTGATCCGGTAATCCAGGTCTTCCATAAAAACCATATCACCCGTGTCGCAAAGGGCGTGAGCTTGCTTAAAATGGAAATCCTTTCTAGTGTTGTCAATGTAGTGGTGAAGTCGAGCTACTTTGATCCTGGCTTTTTCGTAATTTTTAGACCGCTTTGTTTTCCTGGACAGCCTACGTTGCAACAATTTCAGCTTGCTTTGTAGTGTCTTGAAAAACTTAGGCGGTTTGACAATAGTACCCTCGCTGGTAGCCAGAAATTTATCCAGTCCCACGTCTATCCCAATTGGATGTCCATGAGGCTTAGGAGCAGGAACGCTAACATCACATTGAATATTGATAGATGCATACCATCGGTCGGCTTTCCGAATGATTCGTACTTGCTTAACCGTGAACCCAGATGGAATGGGTCGGTGCAGGTTGATAGGAATTGCCCCAAGTTTGGGTAGCTTCATAAGCAAATCGGCTACAGGGTTTTCCTTAAACTGAGGAAACAGTAGCGATTTAAACTGCCCCACCTTTTTAAATCGGGGAAAGCCAAACCCACGAGACTTAAAGTAATCCCAGGCTCTATGCAATTGCTTAATCGCTTGCTGAAGGACTTGGGAGGGAACCTCTTTTAACTTGGGGAATTCCTTCTTAGCTTTAGGCAAGTTGTTAAGCTGTTGAACCTCGCCAGGAAACTTAGCATCGGCTGGAATGATGTACTCTTTCTCTAGAGAGCATCTATCAATCAAGCATTTACGACTATTGCACCAATCCTTTATCTCCCCCAATGCATAGTTATATGCACGACGACCGATTTCCATCCACTCAATTAACCGTTCCTCTTGAGTGACATCTGGATAGATTCGGTAGCGATAGTTAAATGTCAGCATACCCTGTATTATACAGCATTTACTGGCTAGTCTTGTACTGTTAACTGTTAATTTAGGTAACGTTGAGTCACCTAAATTAACTTGGGGGAGTTGTGTATCCCAACGCTGACCCTGAGCGGAGTCGAAGGGTACAGCGTGGGTCTTACAACTCCCCCAAACCCCCCTGTTAAGATAACTTATCTGCCCTCTGCCCTCTGCCCTCTGCCTTCTGCCTTAAAAAAGCCCTCTGCCCTCTGCCCTCTGCCTTCTGCCTTAAAAAAGCCTTCTGCCTTCTGCCTTAAAAAAGCCTTCTGCCTTCTGCCCTCTGCCCTCTGCCTTCTAGATGGAAACCACCACTTCCACCCAGGGAGTAGACTGGGAACCATAAAGAACAGGGAATCACTAACTCAGTTCGCCGTGAAAAACAGTCCCACCCTCACCCAAAACCATGAAATCGCCCTCGCCATCGTTCAAAAAGCCGTCCGGATTTTGGCAACCTGGACGAATTCACCCCTGGAATTGACCGATGTCACCCTTCCAGAACTCCCTCAAATCGCGGTCACGCAAGCCATTAACCTGTTGGACTGGCAAGAATCCCAAACCCCGAAACCCTTGCGAGTTCTGTTTGACCAGGTACAACTAACCCAGTGTCCCCTAAGGAAATATTACTGGAATGCCGTTGCGATCGCGGATACTAATCCCCCGATTCCTTATCCTCAACCGCAACCACCAGAGATGGGGGAAATACAGGACGCCATTCGCCAGGTTCTCACTCATCTCACCCCCTCAGACTGGCAAAACCTCTCCTTATTGACGCTAATTTTAGAGAAATTTGCCTCCCATCTAAGTTTGGGTCAAGAAGATGTGGCATTAATTGACTTAACTCGCGCCACGGCTGCTATCGCTGTCGCCTTAGCGAATACCTCCGCTACCGGGAAACTGATGCTAATCGCCGGAGACTTATCCGGAATTCAAAAGTTTATCTATACCATCTCCAGTGATGGCGCATTAAAATCCTTACGGGCGCGGAGTTTTTACCTGGAATTGGTAACCGAAGAAGTCGTCCAACAACTCCTAGACACCCTAGAATTACCGCGCACAACGATTATCTATGCAGGCGGCGGGAATCTCTACCTTATCGCCGCTTCAACACCGGAAAATTGTCGCCGGATGCAACACGTTCAGCAGCAGATGAATCAATGGTTATTTCACCATTTCCAAGGAAACATCTTCCTCGCCTTGGCTAGTCAGGAATTTGACCCCCAAGCCGTGAAAACTGCCGAATTTGCCCAATCTTGGTCAACCGTCACTCAAAAATTAGCCCAACAAAAATCCCGGAAATTTGCCCAGAGTCTGTCCGCCCTGATGCAACCCCGTCCGGCTTATGACCCTTGTCGGGTATGTCATCGAGATGATGTAGACACCCTCCACCCCCTCAACCCCCATGAACCCGATTCCGTCTTAGCCTGCGATACCTGTCGCCAGATGTTTAAATTGGGGGGCGAGTTGTTCCATCTAGCTGCGATTATCCGTTCCCATCGCCCAGATAAGGGGGAATCGCCATCTGCCAATAAGTCTAATTCCCAGCCGCTTCTCTCCTTCCAGTTACCCGCAACCGAGGAACGGGAAGCCGTGACCATTGACTATCGATTGTACCCAAACTGGCAAAACTGGAAACAGATTGACCCCAATTTAGACACCGTATTTCTGGTCAACGACTGGACAATTGACCATTATAGTTTCCGCCATTATCGGAATGCAGTTCCCCTACTCTTAGGAAACTACGGACAGCAGACGCAAAAAGAAGGCGAATCTGGGTTTATGTCCGCCGCCGAACTGGCAGATATTGCCCCAGGAATTCAACGAGTCGGTTATTTGCAGATGGATGTAGACCGATTGGGACAAATTTTTGCCCGGGGGCTGGGGGAGAAGCAAACTTTAGCGCGAGTGGCGGGATTGTCGCGATTAATCAGTTATTTCTTTAAGGTGTATCTGAATAGTTTAGCCCAGTCTCGCCAGGAGAACTTTCTCAGTCTTCGGGACAAGGTTCCTGTCTTAGCCAACGCCCAAGCCTTGAGTGAAACTCCGCGCCAGAATCTATTATTTATTTATGCGGGTGGTGATGATGTGTTTATCAGTGGCACTTGGAATGAAGTCGTCGAATTTGGCTTTGATGTGTACCAATGTTTCCGCGCCTATACCGGACACCATCCCGATATTACCTTATCCGGGGGAATTAGTCTGGCGGGGGCAAAGTTTCCCCTCTATCAAGCCGCTAAGACAGCGAAAAAGGCGGAGGAAGCCGCGAAAGGAAATGGGCGGCGCAGTTTAGGTTTATTTGATCAGGTGTTTAAATGGGAAGAATGGTTAGGGCGAGGGAATTTAGCGGAACTTGATCCGGAGGTGAGGGAGTATTTGCAGCCGGAAACGCAGCCGCCGCTATGGGGAGTTTTTCCTTTGGTTTACTGGTTAAATCAACATTTAGATCAGTATTATTCCCGCCGTTTTGTCCGTCACCTGTTAATTACCGCCGAACTCCAAGAACACATGATCAAAGAAATGAAAGACCAGCCAGAGAAACAGCAGTGGGATACTCGCTATTTCTTACATCTTCCTAAAATTGCCTATACCTTAGCCCGATTACCTCAATCGGTTCTCAATCAGCCAACTTTTCAGCCGATACGTGTCTCGTTAAAGAGTCCTTATAACGCCCCTTATTTCCGGGCGATAGCAACGTGGATTGAGGCGTTAAATCGAGACAAAGGCAGAAGTCCGAAGGCAGAGGGCAGAAGGCGATGAGGAACATAATGTAGCTGCTTTGAGAAAGCTTGTTAACTGGTTAGTTATTTCTGCACTGCTGCACTAGACTCCAGCAAAAATGACCCATAATGAAGACTATGATGTTACATTTAACCCGTGACTGTTTGCTGATTTTTGAAGCATTTCACCCTCATCCCCTACGCCCTTTCCCACCCCCCTCGTTCCCCCCTGCGAGGAGGGATGACAAAGGATGCTTCGCTTTTGTTTCATGGGAGAAGGGGGAAAGGATGCAGCAGATAACGCCTTTAAAAGGATTGTTGATTGTTCCAATATTATTTCTGTTTTGCTACCTTTTAACTCTCTGATTGTTCCCTTTTTTCTTCCCTCTTACTCCCCTCTCCCCAGAGTGGGAGAGGGGCTGGGGGTGAGGGGTTTATCGCTTAATTTGACAAGGGCGCAAGCCTTGCGCCCCTACATTTTCCTGCTACCTTACTTAAACTAATCACTATGAACCAACCGCCCAAAAGACCCGAACGACACAAAAAAATAGAATCTTCAACTGCCATTCAGAAATCCTCTGGCGTCAAGACTGATATCAGTCCAGACCAGGAAATGATTCAAACCATCCGCCACCTGAAAAACGGACTGCGAGACTATGAAATTCGCCAACTGGTTACTCAGGCGGAAAACCTGGGAAATTATCTAGTCAGCCAAGGGTTAAAAACCAATCAAATTCGCAAATTCTTGGATGCGGTTAATCGCTTAAAAGTCAAACTCTCGCAAGATGAACAGGAAAAATTTACAACCATCGAAGATGAAGTTGTCCTACTTAAACCCAAACTCGCTTATGCCGCCGCCCGTCAGCAAAGTCGCCATAAAAGCCCCGTTCAACCCCTGGCTGATGTTATCGCTGTCGCTATTGACCATGTATATGATACCCCAGATTTTCATCGCTTAGTTCAACTCATTGAATCGATTATTGCCTATCACAAAGCTGCTGGAGGACGAGATAATTAATCATGCTGCAACCTAGACCCTTAATTGGTAAATTCCGCTTAGAAAGTACCCTGGTGGTTAAAACAGGACTCCACATCGGTGGAGGGGGAGAAAACCTGGATATTGGCGGCTTAGATAAGCCAGTGGTTCGTGACCCCCTGACTCAGTTCCCTTATCTTCCCGGTTCCTCAATTAAAGGAAAACTGCGCTCAATTTTAGAACGGTTCTATAATAAACCTCTGAATCGGGCAGGGAGTCGGGATACTTATCGCTATGAAAGTGATGATTGGGTTGATGGCTATAGCCAGGTAGACAGTGGTGACCCGATTGCTTATCAAGGGGCGAGAACCTGTCCGATTAGTCGCTTATTTGGGTCTACAGGTGGGTCTAATTTTTGGGTGGAAAGTAATTTGAGGCGACAGGAAGACTTAGAGGCGGTTGAAAGCCAGGGAAGAATAGTGACTCGCGAGATTGATGGGGTGGAATATACCCAGGTTAAACGGGGTCGAAATCATCCCGCCCGGTTGATGATTCGGGATTCTCATTTACAAGAGGAATCGGCGAAGAAACTCCAGCGGGTTGATACCCGATTATACATGACCGAGTGGAAATTTGAAAACGGGATTGACCGCGTTACGGCTGCTGCAAATCCCCGCCAAATTGAACGGGTTCCGGCAGATTCTCGGTTTGAGTTTGAGTTGGTTTATACGGTGGAAGATGTCCAGCAAGGGGTGGAGGATTTACAGAATATTGCCGTGGCTTTGTCTATTCTAGAAGATGATGCCTTGGGCGGACATGGGTCTCGTGGCTATGGCAAGGTGGAGTTTTGTAACTTTCGCTGTTTTTGGCGGAATTTAAGTCAATATCGTCGAGTAACGACGGATGAGACGATTAATTTCCGGTCGCCGTTTTTGGAGTTTGAGGATACTTTGGCGTTGTTGAGAGGGTTTGGTCAACTTTCTGGTCAAATTCAGGGAGAATTACCTGAATAAACGCAGTAGGGGCACCATCCTTGCGCCCACCAAAACAATAAGGTCAACAACTGGTGCGTTACGCTTCGCTAACGCACCCGAAGATTGGATTAATTTTTACTTGCTACTATGAGTCTTTGGAAGTTAGTACGACTGAATTTTGGACGCCACCCAGTACATTTTGGTGAGGTGGGAATTGGTATGGAAGAAACGGCGGAACGGGTGCGTTCAGATACGTTATTTAGTGCTTGGATTACGGCGTATGTCCGTTTATTTGGTACAGATGCAGTGGAGGATTTGTTGGCAGAGTTTCGGGCATCTCCTCCGGTGCGAATGAGTTCCACGTTTATTTATCAGCAATGGGGGGAAAGGATAATTTATTATTTGCCTCGTCCCTTCATTCCGCCTCAGAATTATCCCACAGGGGATGATTTAGGATTTGCGAAGGCGTACAAAAAGCTAGAGTATTTACCTCTAAAAATTTGGCAACGTTGGTATCAAGGGCAAGGGTTTACAGAAGGCGATCGCCTGGAGTTGGAGGAGACGGCGAATTCCCGACGGGGAGGGGTTCAGGGGGAGTTACATGAGGCGAGAACGTTTGAATATGGGAAAACCTATCAGAAGCAAACATTGCCGAAAGTGGCGATAGACCGTCTCACTCAGGCTACTAATTTTTATCATACGGGGTTGGTTACGTTTGAACAAGCGCCTCATCATTCAGGGTTGTATTTTTTGCTCAATTTTAGTCAAGAAAATCCAGAGTTAGAGAATCGTTTATATGCAGCGCTTCAGTTATTGGCGGAAACCGGAATTGGCGGGGAACGTTCCAGCGGTGCGGGACTGTTTCAGGTGGACGGTTGGTCGGATTTACCCCCAGATTGGCAGCAGGTGGTGAGTTTTCAGGGAGGCAACTATTATTGTTTAATGAGTTTGTTTTGGCAGGGGAGTTTTGCGTCGGAGTTAAGGCATGAATTGGAGAATCGTGCCTACTACGAAGTCCGGGAACGGGGCGGTTGGATTGGGTCTCCCTTTTCTGGACAGCAATTGCGGCGTCAAAATGTAAAAATGTTTATAGAAGGGTCGGTTTTTCCCTTTGTTCCTGATGGAGAGTTGGCAGATGTAACGCCTGCTAGGTTTAAGTCTCATCAGGTTTATCGGAATGGGATTGGGTTGAGTTTGCCAATTAAGGAAAAAGGAAAAAGGTAAAGGTTATGTTAATTTTGGAACTGTTGCTGGTGGGGAGAGAGGACGCGAGTTTTTATTTCGGTCAATTGAATCTGAAACTGTCTCCTCGATTAAATTGCCGATGGATAGTCGTAGGTTTCACCAGTTTAGATCCCCCTAAATCCCCCTTCAAAAGGGGGACTTTGAAAGGAAAGTTCACCGACTACCGATTTAGGAGGAAAACTTTGAGCCGTTTGTTTATTATTCCCCCCTTTTTAAGGGGGGCTAGGGGGGATCTCTTCATAATGCTTGAACCCTTCAGCCCTCCTACAATTTTATTTTGCCCTCTACCTTAATTGAATATCATGACCCATTCTAATGCCTCAGCTTTAACTATCTTCAATACCTACAAAACCCAGAGTTATGAATCGAAAACGATTGAACTGAGAAGTCCTATCTTACATATTGGATCAGAAGTCTCTCAACTGAATCCCTTTGAATATGTACAAGTGGGGACAACTATTTATCTCCCGAATCCAGAAGCCTTGGCGCAAGCGTTGCTGAAACAGGGGGGACGGTTTCTGCAAGATTATATGGCGACGATTGAAAATCAAGACAGTATTGCATCTTTAATTCAAGTCGCTTTTGGTGATACTTGGCAAGAGAAATTAAAGCAACTTTCTGATGTGCGTCCCCTGTGGACTCAGGAGGAAGGACAAAGGATTTCTATGCTGCGCCCGATGATTCGCAATGGCATGGGACAATTATATATTCCTGGTTCCTCAATAAAAGGGGCAATCCGAACCGCGATCGCGAATTGTTTTCTGAGTCGTATTCCCCCAACAGAGGGCATTAGCGCGATTGAGTCGGAGTTACGCAAGCGATTGAGTCAGGGGGGGTTGGGGAATAAGCAGCAACAGAAGTTTGTGGATAATCCGTTGTTTATGGATAATTGGTTTGGCGATTATTCGTTGCAGCATCAGGGGAAAGAGTACAATCCTAAATCTATCCAAAATACGGATATTTTACGGGCGGTTAAGGTGTCGGATACGTCGCCTTTGGTGAAGCATACGCGCAAGAATAAGCGGGGGAAAAAGGTTGGTTTTAATTCTCCAGTTGTGGCGGAGGTGATTGTGTCTAGTCATTTTCCAGACTGGCTGGCTAAGTATAAAGCGCCTCTGTATGTAGAGATGGTGCGAAATGTCCGCACGGAGTTTACGATTACGTTGGATCAGGAGATGCTGTCTTGGTTTCGCCATCGTCAGGGAATAGAGATTCCTTTTAGTACGATTGATGATTTACTACAGATTTGTCAGGAGTTTGCCCAACAGCAGTGGGATAAACAGGTTGAGTATTGGCAAAACCTGCGAAATAATCGCCATCGGGAGAAGTCGTTGAATTTTGATTTGGTTTGGGACAATTTCTATGCGAAACCGGATTGTCCGTATACGTTGCGATTAGGCTGGGGAAGTGGGTTATTTGGGACAACGATTAATCATGTATTTGCACCAGACGTACAGCAACAAATTCGGGATACTTGTGGAATTGCTGCACCGAATTTTGAAGCGCCCAAGTCTCGGCGAACGGTGGTGAATTCTCAAGGGGATATTCGGTATGTTCCAGGATGGGTGAATTTGAAAGTGAGGGGGTGAGGGGAAATTATATAACTTACTTTTTTATTCAGGTGATAGTGGTGAAGCTGTTGGCAATTTGGATAAACCTAACCCCCCAGCCCCCTTCCCTGCAAGGGAAGGGGGAGTTTGAAAGGGAAAAGAGAGTTTTTATGGGAAAAGAGAGTTTGTAAGGGAAGGGGGAGTTTCTATAGGAAAAGGGAGTTTGTAAGTCCCGCTAACGAAAATATATTCTGCTTCCCTCCCCTCGCAGGGGAGGGTTAGGGAGCTCACAAGGGTAGGTTTTTAAGATGGGGGTCTAGGCAAGACTTAGAAGACAGGTAGACCAGTAGACAAGGAAGAGTGAGAACGAAAAATAGGGCGTTTCGGCTTTTAGAAGTGAGTTTGACCGAACCGAATTCTGTACGG
>NZ_JAVJUO010000067.1:0-22594 GCF_040220555.1 Coleofasciculus sp. C1-SOL-03 | reverse complement strand
CAGAAGTTTTGCAGTTTTTCCGAACTAGGAAAACATTCGGAAGTGCGTACCATCTAGAAACTCATGCGGTAGACAACTGTTACTGGAACCTGATTCTTCCAAGCTCACGGTTCAACGAAGTAACCGTGAGTAGTTGACTCTGGGTTCGTAGTAGGCACTTTAGTACCAGAAGCGCTCGCATCGCTTACTACAAACTCTAAAGTCAGTGTCATTTCCCCTAACTGGGTGTCCTTTGCCTAAATGATTTTGGGGATTTAACGGAAACCCACAGCTGCTTGCCAAACAAAGGCTAGCAGCAAGAAAAAGACGGGGATGACTGGGAGAACGTCTACGATAGGGTCAAAGATAGAGTAGGCTTCAGGCAATTTCGCCAACAGCATGGATGCTTCCATAGTTAAGTCTTCCTTTCTAACCGAATTTTCAGAATTGAAATGTATCTTAACATGAACGGGGTCACAACTGAGTTGGCTGTCACACCATTTATAGTTATAGGGACACGGCAATGCCGTGTCCCTACGGCTCCCCAACCTACAAAACGGTTAGGCTTTAGCTGCCATGGGGTAAATGCTCACTTTCTTGCCAGATTTACCCTTTCTCTCAAACGTCACCGTGCCATCAATCAGGGCAAATAGTGTATCATCTTTGCCGCGACCGACATTGGTACCGGGGTGGAATTTGGTACCACGCTGACGCACTAAAATGTTACCGGCTTTGACCACTTGACCGCCAAAGCGTTTAACGCCTAGCCGTTTGGCATTAGAGTCACGACCGTTACGAGTACTACCTGTACCTTTCTTGTGAGCCATAGTCTCCTCTTGTTTTAATCGTGTGAGTGGATTCCTATTCTTATTCTGAAGCAGTTTCAGATGTTGCTTCCGGTGCTGACTCCTCCGCCTCAGGTGGCATTACCTCTACAGGCGTTGCCGGAGTCGGTGTTTCCGTGGACTCAGCGCTAGTACCCGCTAACACTGAACCATTCATACTGATAGCATCAACCATCAGGCGGGTAATTTCCTGGCGATGTCCCCGCTTTTTGCGGGTTTTCTTCTTCGGCTTCATCTTGTAGACTAGGATTTTGCGATCGCGAAAATGTCGCATCACTGTTCCTTCGACGGTTGCTCCATCAACCCAAGGCTGACCAATGGTGACATCACCATTATTTTCCACCAGCAACACCCGTTCAATCGTAACTTTTTCTTCGGGTTCAACGGGTAGGAGTTCAATGTCGTAAAAACGACCGGGTTCAACTCGTAGTTGTTTTCCGCCTGTCTCAATAATTGCGTAACTCATGGAATTGTCCTTAAATGTAGCCGTACAGGTAGCTAGCTCATTAGTAGGTTAGGACTAAGACACACCATCAGATATACAAGCGACAGCACTGTCTAGCTTAACACTTGTACTCAGCCTAACGACTTTTCCTTAGTCCTAATCCCGTAGAGAAGCGATAAATCGCTGTGACTCTCAGGCTTTGAGCTGCTTTTGCTATATCTTTACCTGATCCGAGCAGGTGTAGAAAGGCAGCTTCTTATTCTGCCTTATAAATGCCGAATTTGTCAAGTTTTAGCAAAGTTTTTCTGCCCAAGTCGCTTCATTCTCAATACTCTAACCATTTTGATAAATCTCGCTGAAGCAACTCTTGAAGCTGAAGAATGTCTTCTCTATAAAATTCGACGAGTTGCTTGCGGACTTCTTGTGAAACTTTAGGTTTAACAAGATTTCCATTGTTAACAGTGAACGTAATTTGCTGGCGCAGTTTCTCGGAAAACAGTGGCTTCAACATCGATTTAATTGGGTTGGGTTTGTTAAAGAGTGCATATAAAGTTTTATTTTTGGGAGTGCGGCGGGATTCTCTAACTCTTTCGGATAAACAAGGAATAAATGTTTCGTTGACTTCTAAAAATTTAAAAATGTCTGGCAAAACACTGAAAAGATTATCATGAAAATCTTCATAGATATAAACTTTAATCTGATCACGTTCAAACACATCAATGTAGCGGTTCAGTTGGACATAGTATAACCCCCGTTTTCTGTAATGCCAAAAAGGCCACCAGTTATCTAATATTCGTTGTTCTTCTTGTTCAAGAGCTTGGGCAAAATCTGTTAATGGTTCACGACCTTGGTAGACCAAATGTAAAAAATTTGAATAAGCTCTATCAATTGGATTGCGAAGCATAGTAATCAGCTTCACATGAGGAATATAGTGTTTTATCCGTTTAACCGCCTTCGAGCTGTAAAGGTAGATTGTAGATGCTTCGCCAATCGCTATTTCATCGGTTACTTTATTAAATAGTGATTGATAGGCATCAATATTAGTCACAACTGACTTGGCTTCTTCGGAGTCATCGGGACCGCAAAAATTCAATGTTTCTCCTTCATAGGCAAAGAACTTTGGTTCTTTTGCAGGACTCATGTAAATTTGCGGATGCTGCTTTAAATATCTGTAAAGTGAAGTTGTTCCTGTTTTCGCCGCCCCTATAATTAAAAAATTAGGCATTATCATATTTTTGAATCCTTGAAATCAGTTTATTTGGATTAAATGCAACAAAATTTTTAAATAAAAAAACTAAACTTTATTTATTGATAAACTCATGTAATTACCACCATTTACTCTTTATAGTTAGCCAACTGACATAATTCTTCATAAACTTCATAAATCTTTGCCGATACAGGTTCAAATGAGTCAGAATTTTGTAAGGAAGCATCAGGAAAGTTACGGTCTACGTTGCCATCAATAAACTCTTCAATTTTATCAAGTCCTGTCCCTTCTAATACTTGATTATAGTGAATAAATAACCATTTACCTTTGTGTATATGGATTTTCAAAATGTGCTGATACATGAGTTCCCATACTTGCAGTGCTTGACCAAAATTTATTGAAAAATTATGTAAATATTTTTGCTTTTCACGAACTTTCAGTATGCTGGAAGCAGTTGCCGCTGGATGTCTAAATATACACAAAAATACAGTATCCATTAAAAATGGTCTCCAGGCAGGCAATGTATAACAGAAGCGAGGATCTTTAAAGCAAAAAGGTTGTTTCTGCGTTAATGATTCTATTTTTTCTGCTATTTCCTGAGAACAATGAACTTTTTTTTCCAAAGGTATTCTGGCAAGCCAGCGTTGATTTCTAGTCGGTCTGTTTTTGAAAAAATTTCCAATTATTCCTCTTGGTCGTGCAGGTACGACCTGACTCAATAATTCTTCATTAATAGCTTCAACATTTTTTGATTCAAAATAGCCCTTAGGATTGATTCGAGTTGGAGACATTATCCTATCTCCCATGAAATATCCTGCACCATTCAGAGTCCCAGCCACCATACTAGTTCCACTACGTCCTGAACCTAATATAATACAATTGAACATTTGCTATTTTCCTCCTCGTTACTTAATTAATTACATAATGCATTTTTTTATGTGACTCATAATTCTTGATAATCGATTTTCCCAAGAAAATTGACGGGCAAAACAAATTTGCTCTGAATAACCATTCACTCTTCGGGGATAGGTTTCTAGGGTATATTGAAGGCAATGAGCGAATTGATTGGGATTATCAGGTTCACACCAAACCGCAATCATATTTGTCTCCTTGAATTCCATTAATGGTGGGATTTCTGTTGCTACAATAGGAGTGCCAGACGCCAAATATTCAAAAAATTTGAGGGGTGAGGTAAACGTTGCTGCTTCGCCCGAACAGTGAGGATGAGCTAAAATATCGGCAGCTTGCAGTAAACTAGGCAAATGTTCGTGCTGAATGTAACCTAAGAACGTAACATTATCAACCTGTTTTTCCCTAGCTAGTTGCCGATAGGCTTGTACCTGCGATTCATCTCCTCCGGCAAAGGCAAATTGAATCTGGGGTAATTTTTTAGCAACATCAATTAGCAGATCAACCCCTTTAAATCGATACAATCCTCCTGAATATACTACCAAGTTTTGTCTTCCCTCGGCTAGCAACTTTTGTCGCCATTGTTTAGCTTTGTCAGGTTGTCGAACTAGAAATGATTGATTAAAGCTAAGATGAAGCTTGAGAATTTTCTCTGGTGGCATCCCTTTTTGAATCATTTTCTCGCGCACAGGTTCGGCAACTGTGACCGCTACTTGAAAGAGAGGATGCTGGACAATTTCTGGTTCATATTTATGGTTGGGATAGTGTTCTCGCTCGTAAATCACTGCAATGCCCGATTTAATAGCTATTTTCACCAAATTCCAATCTAAAGTATGCAAAATTTTAGTATGAGGAAAAATATGAATAGGAAAATAGTACTTGCAGACTATCGTACTGGGGTGAGTCCACTTTCCTCCAATTCGACCAATGGGCCACGGCATAGCGAGGGGAATAACTTTAAGTTTATTGTCAATATTGTAATATTTAACGATTTTTTCCTCTGGCTGGCTCAGGCGAAATGGATAAATCCAGTCAATGGGATTAAGGGACTGCTGTGGTTTCTGAAGATAGACTAAGACAGCGGGATAACCTAGGTTTGCTGCTGCATTAGCAGTATTAACATCATGAACTATATGAGCTTCTGGTTTAGGTAAGACATTTCTCGTGAAAAAAATATAATGTTTATTCATCGGATTGTTATATTTTTTTAAGTTTTTGAATAGGATAACGCCTATTTTTTTGCCATTCTAGCACTATTCTCAAACAATTCAATAGTCTTGAGAATATTGATAGCTGAACTATAAGATTCTTCTAGTAATTCATTCTCCTCTTCTGGAGTATCTACTAAGTCATCCGCTAACAACCGGATAGAACCGAGCATGGAATTGAGCATGGTTCGGACTTCGTGAGAGGCTTTCATTAAAGTGGGATTCGTTTTCGGCTTAGCTTGAGGATGTTCCGCAAATTGCATCTGGTACAATCGCGCATAATATCCGCCTTTGCGTAAAAGTTCGTCATGTTTCCCGACTTCCATCACACATCCTTTCTCTAAGACGGCAATTTGATCGGCGTTTTGCACCGTGGAAAGGCGGTGAGCAATCACTAGAGTAGTGCGATCGCGACTCAATTCCTCCAGCGCTTCTTGCACCAACCGTTCAGAAACCGTATCTAATGCACTTGTAGCTTCGTCCAGAATTAAGATATCCGGATTTTGTAAAATAGCGCGAGCAATAGCAAGGCGCTGACGCTGTCCTCCTGATAATAACACCCCGCGATCGCCAATCATCGTATCAAACCCTCCAGGGAGTTGTTCAATAAATTCTAAGGCATTCGCCCGTCGTGCTGCTTCAACGACCTCTTGTTCAGAAGCATCCGGTCGAGCATAAGCAATATTATCGTGAACCGAGGTATTGAACAAAAAGGTATCCTGGCTAACAATTCCCATATTATTGCGGAGACTTTTAATATCAAACTCCCGTAAATCGATTCCATCTAGGGTAATACTCCCCTCTGTGGGATCATAAAATCGTGGTAATAAATCTGCTAACGTTGACTTGCCCGCACCCGACGCTCCCACCAATGCTAATGTTGTTCCACGAGGTAAGTCTAAATCAACATCTTGTAAGACTAACTTGTTCGGTTGAGTCGGATAGGCAAAGGATAGCTGATGGAAATGAATTCCTTTTTTTAAGGGATGGTAAGGCTGAGAACCTTGGTTCATAAAGGGCTTATTATCATGACGCAAGAAGTCATGTGCCACTTCCACACTAGCCGAACTATTGGCTAAGGAACCCCTGGCTTTATTTAACTGAGAAATTAACGGTAAGAGCCGTTGCAGTAAGATAAGAAAACTTAGTAATACTGCCGATAGAGCCTCTATCTGACTGGCAAAAAATATGCGTCCCATAAACACAATCCCCAGCAAGCCAACAATGCTAGTCACTTCACCGACAGGTCCTATGGCTGCATTATTTGCCTGAGATCTAAAATCCGCCTTTTCGCGATCGCGAATTAGCTTTCGGATTCGTTGATACTCTCTCTCATCATTACCCGTCGCTTTAACCAGTCGAATTCCACTCAACGTTTCTAGCACAGCAATCGAATACGCTTTTGACATACTTGATAGCTGCTTACCAAATACCTTGGCACGACTAATCGAGTATTGATTGACTAAGGCGACAATCGCCACTAACACTGTTGAAGCTAACGTCAATTGCCAGGAAAGAGCCAGTAGCAAGGCGATAAAGACTAGGGCATTCGTTACCGTCACCATCATATTCAGTAAGGTGCTGACTTCCCCAGCCGCTCGACCAATTTCTGTCCCCAGCCGATTCACTAGATCACCGACTTTCATGCGAGAGTAGAAATCTATATCTACATCGAGCAATAATTTCACGCCGGCTTCTCGTAAATCACAGGTAATTCGACGTCTTAAGGAACTGGAGGCTAAGGTACTGGCGTAATTAGAAAGATTTTTTAAAATAATCAGTCCAACAATAGCTCCCGCCATAGCTACCAGCCGATAATTTTCCGGCAGGTTGTTAAAGGGTGCCATGATCGCCTGAAGAATTGGCGGTCCACTCTTTAAATCTAAGTCTATACCTAAAAGATTCAAAACGATAGGAGCAATTAGGGCTGTTCCTACACCGTTAAATAATCCACCCGATAATCCTAAGAGAACCGTTGTCGCCACTCGAACGGGATATCGTCTAATAACTTTTGATAATAGATTAGAAGCCATAGAGTATTATTAATTTAGTATAATCAACGCCTAAAACTATACTTGATTAATCAGGTCAGATAATATATCTGCCATTTTATCTATACTGTAATTCTCTACACACCTTTGTCTAGCTTTTTTCCCTCGACCAATTGCATTTGAATAATTTTGAAATATCCACTTAATTTTATCAGCAATTTGTTCAGGAGAACTAGCATCAACCAGATAACCCGTGTCTCCTAAAATTTCTGGAATGTCGCCAACGCGAGTTGATAAAATTGGTTTTCCCATTGCCATCGCATCAGTTAATTTCAGCGGAAACTGAGCTTTAGCGGCTGGAGTGTCTCGCTGAGGAACGACCACAATATGAGCTGCCGCAACCACTTCAGGCATTGCTGATACAGGTAACCTCGGTAGCTTGATCATCCAATGTCCCCATTTTTTCATCAGTTGATGATCATAATCATCGTAGGGACTTCCCCCAACAATGACAAGCCTTAAATCGGACTCATTTAATTGATCGAGCGCAATTAAAACATCTTCTACACCTTTATAAGGTCGTGGCGCTCCTGGAAACATGAGAACTCGATAATCAGCCAGACCATATCGTTTTCTACTGGTTTCTGGATTATACTGACTCGGATCGAATACTGTCGTATCTTTGCCCTGAGGTAGATATACACCACCAAACCGTTCTTGCATGAAATGGGTGTGAGTTGTGATCACATCAGCTTGAGAAACCAAACCTTCTGTCAACCTTAAATAAATAGGATGATTAGGATGTCTGAGAGCGCCGTCAGGTTTTAAAATATCTCTAGCGAATTGTTTTACGCTAGGACGGTATGTCCAGTCATCACCGCCGTACCAACTTAACTCCCAATCGTCTATATCTAATAGAACAGGACATCGGGTTTTAAATTTGTGAATGAGGGCGACACCAAAACTGGTTGGTTTTAATTTACTGGCATAAATAATATTGCCTTGAATATGCTTAATGAGAGTATTAATGGATATAATAAATTTTGGATAATTATAAGCTGGAATCGTAAGAATAGGAATTTCCGACTGCGGAATATATTGACTTTGCTCCTGGGGAACAAATCCTATAACTTCAACTTCATAATTAAGTTTTTGCAGAGCTTGATACAATAAAAAAGGTCGAACCGCGCCGCCCCACCTGCCCGATCCACTGCTTGATAAGTCACTGACAACTAATGAAATTTTTCGCTTGAGTTTCAACACGTTGTTCTTTTTTAACTGATCCACTGTAGTCGTCCCATTTGCCGTTCATCCAAGACCCGATTAATATAACTACGTTCCTCTTCGGTAACTTTATAGTCAGAAAGCATCGTAGTCACCAACTGAAGATACTCCCAACGGCTCAATTGACCTGTATCGAGAATCCGATCAACAATTTGGGCGATCGCGGGACTAGAGGGGCGTTGAACAGTTCCTGCCATGGGCGGTTACTTGTTTTTAGGGCTGCACTAGAGTCTTGACTTACGATAGCCTAGTTAACCGAGATTCGTCATCTCAAGCTGAGTGAGCGGCAGTAGAGATAGGATGAAGGTTAAAGGCTCTTGAGTATTTCCATTACTAATCTAATGCCGATTGAGACGATTTGCCATTGAGGTGGTTGATCTGTCGAATACGGAAAATGATTGATCACAGACTTTTCTGAGGAGGAACGATTCAATATGCAAGTCCATCGACTACCAGCCCTTTCGGATAATTATATCTTTTTGCTGCATGAACCTGAACAGAACATTGCTGCTGTGGTTGATCCAGCCGAGGCTCAACCTGTATTACAGCATCTGGAAAAACTGGATGCCGAGTTAGTAACAATTTTTAACACTCATCATCATTGGGATCATGTGGGTGGAAATCAAGAATTAATTCAGCGATACCCTGATGTCTGTGTCTATGGCGGAACCCAAGATCGGGGCAGAATTCCGGGACAACAGGTATTTTTACAAGAGGGAGACGAGGTTCAGTTTAGCGATCGCACGGCTGAGGTCTTTTTTGTTCCCGGTCATACGAGCGGACATATTGCCTACTATTTTCCCCCGGTCACCAGCGATGATGTGGGTGAATTATTCTGTGGTGACACCATATTCGCCGGAGGATGTGGCAGGCTTTTTGAAGGGACACCCAAGCAAATGGTTGATTCCTTGAGTAAGCTGCGAAGGTTACCGGACAACACCCGTATCTGGTGCGCCCATGAATACACCCTCAAGAATCTTAAATTTGCCCAAACCGTTGATCCCAACAACCCAGACTTACAAAGTCGCTATACTGACGTCGAAGCCGCTCGTCGTCGAAAAGAGGCAACAGTCCCCTCCCTACTGGGCGTCGAAAAACGGACGAATCCCTTTTTGCGCTGGGAACAACCGACACTCCAAGAAGCCGTTAAGAGTACAGAACCCGTGCAAACCTTTGCCCGATTGCGGGGGATGAAGGATCAATTTTAACTTGGGAAGCAGGGGAAGCAATGTAGAGACGCGCCATGGCGCGTCTGGGAGCAGGGGAAGCTCAAAACTCCTCTCCCGGTGAGTTGCACTCGGATAGCAAATTTTCGTATGATTGGAATTCTGAGTGAGCATCAGTATCGAAGTTAAATAGCCCGTACCCAAAAAAGACAATGGCAAAACGTGTACAGTTAGTTTTAAATCAAGACGTTAGGAAGCTAGGCAAATCCGGCGAACTGGTGGATGTTGCTCCTGGCTATGCTCGTAATTATTTGATTCCCCATGGCATTGGCACCTTAGCCACTCCTGGCATTCTCAAGCAAGTTGAGCGGCGTAAAGAACAAGAGCGACAGCGTTTACTCGAAGAAAAGCGGCAAGCTGAAGCCCGTAAGACAGCACTAGAAACCATAGGTCGCTTTACCATCCGCAAGCAAGTGGGTGAACAAGAGGCAATCTTTGGTACAGTTACAGCATCTGATGTAGCGGAAGCTATTCAAGAAACCACCAACCAAGAGGTAGATCGTCGGGGAATTACCCTTCCTGATATCAGCAAATTGGGTTTCTACAAGGCACAAGTCAAGCTACATCCAGAAGTTACGGCGACTATAGAAATTCACGTTGCCCCGATGTAGAGACGGGTTGCTCCTCTATTCCTATGCCTTGTTGTACTCGCTATTTCTGGCGATGGCTCTAGACTTTAATCTTTCCATCACTAGCTCTATACCGCCTCAAAATATTGAGGCGGAGGAGTCGATTTTGGGTGGGATCATGCTTGATCCGGAAGCGATGAGTCGAGTGGTAGATTTATTGTCTCCAGAAGCCTTCTACGTTAGCGCTCACCAAGAAATCTATAGATCTGCCTTCATTCTGCACCATGAAGGTAAGCCAACGGATTTCATGAGCGTTAGCTCTTGGTTGTATGACCATAAATTGTTAGACAAAGTGGGGGGTCAGAGCAAGATAGCGCAGTTAATGGATCGCACGGTGTCAGCCGTGAATATTGACCGCTACGCGGCATTGGTGATGGATAAGTACCTGCGCCGTCAGCTTATCCAATCAGGAAATGAGATTGTTCAATTGGGTTACGAGATGCATAAGGAGTTGGACTTTGTTCTTGACCAAGCGGAACAGAAAATTTTTAATTTGACTCAAGTGCGTCCCCAACAAGGATTAGTGCCAATCGCTGAGACATTAATTCAAACCTTTCAGGAAATCGAAACCCTTCATGAAGGACTTGCCTTACCGGGTATACCCTCTAATTTCTATGACTTGGATGCGTTAACGGGTGGGTTTGGGCGTTCGGATCTGATTATTGTAGCAGGAAGACCCTCAATGGGTAAAACTAGCTTTGCGTTGGCAATGGCTCGCAATATTGCCGAAAGATTTCCTGTAGCAATTTTTAGTCTAGAGATGTCCAAAGCGCAATTAGTCCAGCGGCTTTTATCCAGCGAGGCGGGGGTTGAAAGTAACTATTTGCGAACGGGGCGAATTAGTCAAAATCAATGGGAACCTCTCACCCAAGCCCTGGGGACGTTATCAGAATTACCGATTTATATTGAGGATACGCCTAACCCCACCGTCATGCAGATGCGCTCTAATCTGCGGCGTCTCCAGGCGGAACAAGGGGGAACGCTGGGATTGGTTTTGATCGATTACTTACAGTTAATGGAAGGGAGTGGTAGTGATAATCGTGTCCAAGAACTGTCACGGATTACCCGTTCTCTCAAAGGGTTAGCCCGGGAACTGAATACTCCTGTGATCGCCTTATCTCAGCTTAGTCGAGGCGTAGAAGCGCGGACGAATAAGCGACCGATGATGTCCGATTTGCGAGAGTCGGGTTCGATTGAGCAAGATGCGGATTTAGTGATTATGTTGTATCGGGATGAGTATTACCATCCGGATACGCCTGACCAAGGGATCACTGAAGTGATTATTACCAAACATCGCAATGGTCCAACTGGCGTGGTGAAGTTGATTTTTGACCCTCAGTATACTCGCTTCCGTAATCTCGCTAATCCCAATCAGTAAGGAGAGGGAACGGGGAACAGGGAACAGGGAACGGTTGTAGTCTCACCAGCCGCCTTGGGTGGAAACCCAAGGCTAAAAGCTCAATTAACTAATTTTTAGCAATTCCACATCGAAAATTAGAGTCGCGTTGGGTGGAATCACGCCACCTGCACCACGGGAACCATACCCTAATTCGGGGGGAATGATCAGCCGTCGCCGTCCACCAACTTTCATTGTGGCAATACCTTCATCCCAGCCTTTGATCACCCGTCCTGCACCGAGTTTAAAGGAAAACGGACGGTTGCGATCGCGGGAACTATCAAACTTGGTGCCATCCTCCAAGGTTCCAGTATAGTGAACCACCACGGTTTGACCTTTTTGGGGTTGTGCGCCTTCGCCTTCTTCGAGTTCAATATATTTTAAACCCGATGGTGTGGTAACAACCTCCTGCTCGGTATTCTGTTCCTCAGTTGAATCTGTACTCATGGCAATTGCTTGATTGTCAGCAGTTGGGCTAGCCTGGGTGACTTGGGTTAGGGATTGAGGTTGGGTTGGGTTGAGTTCGTCAGCGGTTGCACTCCCACGACTGAGTTGAGTCACCACCAACAACAATCCACAGGCAACAATAACGCCTAAGCTGATTAAAATATCTCTCAAAATCTGTCCTCCTGATTCAATGTTTGATTAACGCCACAGCTTATTTTCTAAATCCCGCACTTGACGTTCCAACCGATCAATGCGCCCCCGCAATTCATCCACCTCCGTTTGCCGAGGCACACCTAACTCCTGCAACAGATGCCGTAGCTGTCGTTCCATGTTGACTTCAAAGTTACCTTGCTCCGATTTAATCTGCTGCACCATATCATCAACGAATCCTTGGGCTTGCTCTGGATTAATTTTTCCATCTTTTACCCATTCATCGCTAACTTCTCGCAGTTTGTCTGCGACCATGGATGTTGTGCCTACACCAACCATCAATAACTGCTTCAGCCAATCTCTATTATCCATACACTGTTCCTGTAACTCGGTGCTAACCCTAGGATAGGGGAAGGGAGGTTGATTCCAACCCCCAGTTCCATTTTGTGCTATCTTGCCCACAACTGCTGCCGTATTTACCCGCCCTTCTAGAGCAGCAGCGGCAGAGAAACGACCATGTGTGACTTCAACTGGTTATGATTCAACCGTTTGCACAGTAACCGATCCAGCGTATTGATATGGTAATTGAGTATCTTAAAATTAGAGTCTCGCCCGAACTTCGGGAAAGATTTATTCAGAAAGATGCCAAAATCTGGACATCGATGCTGGCTAGCTGTCCAGGATTCATCAGCAAAGAAGTCTGGATTGAGCCAGAAACACCCACCGAAGTCATCTTGATTATTCGTTGGACAAGCCGCGAACAGTGGAAAGCCGTTCCACAAGAGCAGTTGGATAAAACCCAACAGCAGTTCGACAAAGAGTTTGGCAAAGATTATCAGATGATTCAGGCGAGTGAATATCAAGTGAGAAAATTTCCCCAAACACCCAGCTAACGTTAGACCTGATGTCCAATTGTCCCCGTTGCCATCAATCTATCAGTAATCGAGAAATTACTTGTCCTCATTGCGGCATGATTCTCAAAGCCTACGGTCATCCGGGTATTACCTTACACCGAGCCGTGGAACAAGAGTATTTGTGTGAAACTTGTCTCTATCATGCCGATGATACTTGTACGTTTCCTCAACGTCCTTATGCCAAGGAATGCACCCTTTACACGGATAAAGACCAGTCTCCGCTCGAACCTGAGCCGATTTATATGCCGCGTCGTAGTCTCTTACAAGCGGCGAAATTGTGGTGTCAGCGTCACCCAGCCGTAGTTGGGTTACTGGGATTGTTTGCCGTTAGTATTGTGTTTACCTTACTCTCTAACTCCTGATATAGCTGCCTAACCACAACCAATGATTTGCTGAGATTATGGCATAGTCAAGTAAAAAATGATTGACATTTAGTCTGGGATCGGCTAGCCTATCGGTAGACAGCATTAATATCTCGCCAGCTAATGGGCAGGATGTTGGTTGCGGTCTCAGCTTTAGGATATGAATTCTGTAGTTTAATAATAGCTGTAGAGTTCATCTGCTGAAGCTGAGACTTTAACCTAACAGATGAGTCATTAGTGAAGCTAGTTGGTTATGTAGGTATAGAGAGACTTTATATAAATCTCTTGAATCATCTCTATTACCTCTGATCTACTAATGCTGTCCAGTTAATTACCATTAGTTGGACAAAAACCATGACTTTAGTTTCTATTTATTGGGATCTTCAGAACGTCTACTCAATGCAAAAGTCAGCTCATTTGTTGCTGTCCTTTGCTCAAACACAAGGACTGATGCTTGCCCAAAATGTCTACTATAATTCACAATGTCAAAACCAAGCTCAAGCCAAAGAACCTCTATCCAATCTAGGATTTGACTGTCGTGATGTTCCTTGTAATCTCAAAAACAGCGCTGATAATCAATTGATAGCGGATTGTCTGGAGGATATAGCCAGTAATCGTTCTCCAGACCTAATTATTCTTGTGTCAGGAGATGGAGATTTTTGCCCATTGGTTCGCAATCTGCAAAGCTTGGACAAAAAGGTGATAATCTTTGCCCAGCTCGGCAATGTGAAACAAAAGCTAAAGGAGCTTGTTCAAGATGACTTCTATTTTGTAGACCAATTGCCTAAGTTAGTTCAAGTTACAACTAATCCTCAGACTACTGCCGTTAAAGCACAGCTTATTTACGAAGAGGCTATCGATTGTTTAAGAAATGCAATCCAAACAGCATTAAATCAGGGTCAACGTACATCCCTTTCCAAAATTGGCAAACTGATGCGTCATAATCCGCATTTTCCTAAGTGTAGTAAATTCCCATTAGTTTGTAAATCTGATGGCACAACCTTCTCGAAATTGAGTAAATTTGTTAATGCCGCTATTGCCGAGGGGATAGTCTACGCCAAAACGACAGGTAAAGAGCCAGAATTATTTTTGAGCGAGAGAAATCGATTGCTTGTCTAAATCTTCTTTACCTAGATGTAAATAAACTTAAATCATCTCGGTTACGTAGTATAACTGAGGTGATTTAGATTCATGCTAATCGCGTTTATTTATATCAAACCATTTCACCTAACTTTTCACGGGAAGTCTAGACACTATTGTAGAGGCGTGCCATGGCGCATCTGGGCGGGTTTAATCACTTATGGGTGCAACCGAAAAGATGGTTGTGAAAGTGAGTCCCTACAGAGACACCACATACCGTGAAAAGTCCAACCCTGTCACTTCATTACTTTTGAACATTAAACTTCTATGCTAGTAACCTTTCCCACAACGAGTAAGTTAGAAATGCGTCAACTTCCAACTATCAAAAATGAAACGCTCCAACTCAGCGCCCTAACACACCGTTCCTACGTCAACGAACACCCAGATGCTGGTGAACATAACGAACGCTTAGAATTCCTTGGTGACGCTGTATTAGGTTTTGTCGTTGGTGAACTCCTCTACCATCGTTACCCGGATTTAAGCGAAGCTCATTTGACCCGTCTACGTTCTAATTTAGTGGATGAGAAGCAATTGGCGAAATTTGCCAGCCAACTTGGTATCGGTGAACTGATGCGATTGGGTAAAGGTGCGGATAAAGAAGGGGGACGCCAAAATCCCGCTTTACTTAGCGATACCTTTGAAGCTTATATGGCGGCATATTATATAGAATCTGGAATTGACGCCGTTCGCCAATTTATTCACCCACTTTTCAGAGATGTAGCTGATAGTATAGTTTTTCAAACATCCGATGCTGAACCCAAAAACTTAGTGGATGCTAAAGGTCGATTTCAGCAATGGGCGTTAGCTACTTTTGTCGAAAACCCGAAATATTCTATTATCGATGAGTCTGGACTCGACCATGCCAAGGAATTCACGGCTGAAGTGCGCGTAAAAGGCAAAGTTTACGGTGTTGGCAAAGGTCGCCGTAAACAAGATGCTGAAAAACGTGCGGCGAAAGCAGCGCTTAAAAAAGTTGGAGTTGAATAAATTAAGGGATTATAGCAACCGCCATAGCTGTTAGGATACATCATTTATGTAGAGACGTTGCATGCAACGTCTCTACAATGGTGTCTTTGTCTCTTAAGGTGTCATAGTCCAGCATCTAGGACGCTGATTGGCATCTGCACATTTAGTGCCATCTGGGATAATTGCGCCTTGGAGGTTAGCCCCGATCAAGTTAGCACCAGACAAGTTAGTATTCCTGAAATCAGCATCCTGAAGATTTGCAAATGTCAGGTTTGTCCCCGTCAGGTTAGCATTTCTCAAATCGGCTCCTTCAAGGTTGGCATCTTTCATATAAGCCGTAACCAGTTCAGTACCTTTCAAGTTAGCTCCCTTTAAGTTAGTGCTAGTCATGCCAGCACCAGTTAAATCATTACCCTCCAAATCAACATAGGCTAAATTTAATTCGGATAGAATGGCACGAGCTAGGTTTGCCCCCTGAAGTTTGATATCTGTTAGCTTGGCATTCCTTAAGTTAGCAGAAGACAAATTAGCTCCCTCTAGATTAGTTCCTTGTAGATTCGCTCCTGACAAGTTGGCATGGTTCAAATTAGCGTCCGACAAGTTGGCTCCAGCCAGGTTAACACCTGCTAAATGAGCTTCTGCTAGGTCAGTTCCCACTAAATTCAGACCAGCACCGCCTTGATTCACAATCTGCCAAACTAAACGCCATTTTTGGTTAAATTGGGTCGCTTGGTTAATTTGAGTGGCTCGTAAAATGGCTTCTTTTAGATTAGAATCAGTCAAATTAGCTGCCGATAAATTAGCATTGGATAAATTGGCACGGGACAAGTCCGCATTCTGTAAATTGGCTTTGAGTAGATTGGCAAAGGTTAGTCTAGACTGCACTAAGTTAGTATTTTGGAGATTCGTACTTTCTAAATTAGCTTGCTCTAGTCGAGTATCTTCTAGGTCAGCATTTGCCAAATCAGCTTCGGCTAAATTGGCATTTCTTAAGTTGGCACTGACTAAGCTAGCACTGGTTAGATTAACCGCCTTGAGATTAGCTCCTTCTAGATTCGTTTCTCTCAAATAGCTATGGCTTAAATTCGCTCCCTCTAGATTTACCCTTGCTAGGTTAGCTCCCTTGAGATTGGCTCCTGCTAAATTAGCCCCTGCCAAATTAGCTCCCGTGAAGCTAGTATTCCATAGCTTTGCATTCCGCAAATCGCACTTGGGACAATCTCCGGTGTTAAACAACTGATTAAGCGCCGCTTGAGACGGTTGAACTTGCCGATTTGGAGCCGTGACTTCACTACCAGTCGTGGCTTCTCTTTCTAGTAACTTAGATGAAGTGACGAAAAAAAGACCAACAGCAACAATTCCTAATACAGGAATCAGAGCGGCGGTTTTAGGAACATGAACAAGTCTGTCTCTAATTGAACTCTTCTCAACACTCCCAATTGATTTCAAAGCCGTTAAAGCCATTGCCGCACTGGGATAGCGATGTTTGAGATTAGATGCGGTCATTTTTTCTAGCCACTGAACAAATCTAGGGTTCAGTGTTGGTAGCAGGGACTTGAAATTGAGTTGAAAACGTTCATCAATCAAGTTAGCGATTTGGGTAGATGAAGTTCTGGTCAGTAAGCAAATTAGCGTCATTCCTAAACTGTAAAGATCTGAAGCTATCGTTAGTTGACGATTAAACATTTGCTCTGGAGGCATAAACCCCAATGTACCTTTCACCATACTACTAACGGCAACATCAGAGCTAGCTATTCGAGCTAATCCGAAATCGACCAAGTACACCCTGAACTGTTGACAACGATCAACTAGAATATTTTCTGGTTTAATATCCCGATGAATTAGTGGAGGATTCTGCTGCTGGAGGTAAACTAAAACGTTTAATATAGCAATAGCAATTTGCTGAACCTCCTGGGGAGTAAAGTGGCGCGGTTGAGCCAGGGAGGGAGCCTTTTTGTACTCCTGGACTAAACACAAGCCTGTGGAAGTTTCAAAATAATCAAGGTAGCGGGGTATACTCGGATGATTTAAATGTTTCAGTAGTTTAATCTCTTGATAAATTGAGTTATATCCTGCCCAATCGCTGCTAGATTTAGCAAACTGAAACTGCTTAATCACGACAAATTGATTAGTCGTTTTAGGTTTAGCTAAATAAGTAACTCGTCCACCGGGATTATTGCTGCCAAGTTCTCGCAGAATTTGATAGCCTTGCTGCTCGAAATTTGGATAATTGCTAACTCTATTAACGCCCATGACGAAATTCCTGCCATTCACTCTTTAGTCCTTCTCGTCCATCTGCATCTATAGCCCAAACTCGCCATCGCCTCAATCCAGCACCCCCCTCTGTATAGGTAAAGCTAGTTGTTTTAACCTCTTCTAATTTATAGGTACCGCAATTATTTGGTTTACGTTCAGAACACCATGTCCTAGCTTGGTGGTAGTAGACATCAATTTCAACTCTATAGCTATTTGCGCCTGATACTCTTGTCCAACTTAGAGTTGTTGTGCGTGGGTAGCTATTAAGGACAGTCCCGTTAAGTGGGTGAATGGGTTTTGGTGGATTTAAGGTTGTATCGGTTGGATTAACTGGTATAGGGATATTAGCTACAGGTGAAAATATGTCTTGTTTACTATACGTATAATTATGAATAAGTTTTGGATTTGAACTATCAACGTTTACTGACTGGATGTCGAATACCAGCCAGTATTTTGACAAATCCCTTGGTCGGGGAATTGAGAAACGAATGGGATGATAATTAGCAAAAGAATAGGTATCACCTACTTTCATTTCTATGTTCATCTCATGACTTTGATGGTTTATTCCTTTCCAGCCGTTCGGTGAATCTGATGCGAGACCAACACTAATAGCCGTGACCAAGTTTTTCCCTTGATATCGTGTTTCGCGGCGAATGATAGTTGTCTTGGTCAGCGTTATCTCAATAACTGTCGGAGAAACGCTGTATGAGCCTTCAAATTTTGTGTCAAATTTTGTCCCAAATAAACCGTTATTTTCTGAAAAAATGTAAAAAGGGACAGACTCATTTGAGGGAGTGTAGATTGGCTTGACACCTGAATTTGACTCAACGGGTGAATTGTTAGAATCTGCCAATTTTACAGTATTTTCTTTGGTCAAAAACCTCGGCAGCACCCACAAGCCAATTATAGCTATCATAACGACAGGAATGCCCCGCTTCGATGTAACCAAGTTGCCAAACTGTTGCCAGACAGTGACTCGGTTAGCTATATCAATTGGCTTGAGTGCCTCTAGTGCAACAGCCGCATTGTCAAAGCGATCGTTTAGATTAGGCGCAACCATTTTTGAGAGCCAGCCCACAAATTGCGGATTAAGCGTTGAGAGATGAGATTTAAAATTGAAGTGGAAAGATGCATCAATCAAGTTGCCAATTTCGGCAGATTTGGTCTCAGTCAACAAACAAATTAAAGTTGCGCCTAAGCTATACAAATCAGAGGCGGCTGTAAGCTGACAATTAAAAACCTGTTCTGGTGGCATAAACCCCAACGTCCCTTTGACCATGCTGCTCACAGTCATAGTCTCACTTTCCGTTCGAGCAAAACCAAAATCGACTAAGTAAATTTTTAAGCTACCCTGTCGGCTGACTAAAATGTTTTCCGGTTTAATATCCCGATGAATTAGTGGAGGATTCTGCTGCTGGAGGTAAACTAAGACATCTAAAACACCAAGAGCAATTTGCTTAATTTCTAGGAGTGTTAAATGATGATAGTGAGCCAGAGAAAGAGCATTTTTGTACTCTTGAACTAAGCAGCAGCCGTTTGAAGTTTCAAAGGATTCAAGGTAGCGGGGAATACTTGGATGATTTAGTTGTCGCAGCCATTCAATTTCTTGCTGAACTGACTTGTAGTCTGACCAGTTGGATTGAATGGTAGCGAACTGGAATTGCTTGATTACAACAAGCAACTGAGTCTCTATACGCTCAGCTAGGTATGTAATGCGACCACTAGCCCAGTTATGTCCGAGTTCCTTGATAATGCGATAGCCCCGGCGTTTAATTTCTGGATTACCCATAGCCCTAGAAGACGATGTGAGATATTTTTGTCTAATTGGACTGGCGTAGTCTGAAGGTAAGTACCTGGACATAAAGTCTGTACGCTGTACTAAGAAATATTAACAAGCCTCAAACCCTTACTGTTGCCTGTTGCCTGTTCCCTGTTTCCTAATCTCAACCGTTAACTTTAATTTTGTCTGACTACTTATGCCTGATAAAATTATAAATTCCCGTTGACGAAAATACGCTTTATTGTAATAATTTGAAACTCTCTAATAAGTCACCCCAAAGTTCTGGAGTAATAGTTGCTGCCAAAAAGGTGCGAGAAACGCTTTAACAATCGCATCCGCCACAACTAAACCGATTCCCAATAGCAGATAAGTTTTGGGAAAAGGATGACGAGGAATTTTTCCTCTAATTTTGGCGATCCCATGTAGCCCTAAAGTAGTCAGGGCGATTCCAGTGGAGATATATCCCATCACTCGTAGCAATGACCAGGGGGGCCAGGCGATCGCCGCCGCTAGCCAGGGATTGGCGCTAATTGTGATTAGCTGCGCTACATAAAAGTTCATATAATTGAGCAACCACGTCCCCAGAAGTAACGCTGCACTTCCGAATGTAATCAGGGACAAAACGCAAAAGGCGATGTAATGTCGTAGATGAATAGGCAGAAACAAACGAGGTGAGCCTTCTGCACCTTCCCCAGTTTCAATCCAGTGAAACATCTCTTCGGTATAGGTTGTACCGCTTAAGACCACCTCAGCCGCTCTTTCGGGGGCTATGGCTGTCGCACCCGCAACGGCAATACTTTGAAATACCGCCCACAGTAGCACCCATCCAAAGGCGTGGGAGTATCGACCTTGGCGAACATGGAACAGAAAAATGGGATACGGAACAGCTGCACCCAGAATTGGCATTAGCCAAGCTACGGCGAACACAAAACTAGCCGTTGTGGTCAATATCGCACCAACTGCTAGAAAGGTTATGGTTAATAGGGTTCCGAACCGATAAGTAGAGATAGAGCGATCGCCTCCTGAACCACAAAGTTAACCTAAGTTAACATTTTCTCTGATTAATGTAAACTTAAGTATCATTCCCTTGTCCGTTCAATCCAGGATGGTATTCTACTAATAGAGGCTTAAATGCTTCTAATGACAGATCGAACAAAGGCAGATTCGATAGCGACATTGAGATTCAACATAAGAGGTAAAAACACTGATTAAACTATCCCATCTGTCTCCTAACCAACTAACAGCAGCACACCCTTTCAACGCTGATATTTCCTAACCTGATGAATGGGGAGCGATGCGACTGAAACTTTGATTCAGTGCAACTCCATATAGGATTACTAAGATAGAGGAAATTGCTCAGTAAGTAAGTTGATCGGACGTGCTGCTGTTGTCTTATTGTAAATCTGAGTTAACTACCCCTTTTTGGTAGGGACAAGGCAGAGGGCAGAGGGCAGAGAGCAGAAGGAAAAGAGCAGAAGGAAAAGAGCAGAAGGAAAAGAGCAGAAGGAAAAGAGCAGAAGGAAAAGAGCAGAAGGAAAAGAGCAGAAGGAAAAAGCATCCCTACAGCGAAACCACTAAGACTTGCCAAAAAACAGCTTCTATCTGGCGCTATACCCACCGTCGATCACTAATTCAGACCCCGTAATAAAACTGGATTCATCCGACGCCAGAAACACCACAGCATAGGCGACATCGCTGGGTTTACCAATTCGACCAAGGGGATACATTTTGCCCAATTCTTCCTTGTTTTTCCCCCGCTCTTTAGCCCCGTAATCTGCCATCTGCGTATCGATAATACTGGGATGAACCGAGTTAATCCGTACCTGTTGGGGCGCGAACTCCATCGCCGCATCTTTGGTCATGGTGCGTACTGCGCCTTTACTTGCACCGTACAAGGTTTGCCGAGGGACACCGAGTAAGCCAGCCGTGGAAGAAATATTGACAATTGAACCGCCATCCTGTTGAGCCATTAATGGCGCACAATACTTCATGCCGAGGTAAACGCCTAAAGCATTGACATTCATCATTTTGTGCCAATCGTCTACCGTTGTTTTTGCCATTTCTTTGTAGAAGAGAATCCCGGCATTATTGACTAGGATATTGGGTACACCCCAGACACCTTGCGTTTCCGTTAAAACTCGTTGCCAATCCTCTGGTGAGGCAACATCGTGCTGGTAAAATTGAGCTTTGCCACCTGCCTGCTTAATTTGGCTGATGGTGTCTTGACTCTTTTGTTCGTCAATATCCGTTACCACCACCTTTGCCCCTTCTGATGCCAGTAGTCGTGCGATCGCCTGTCCAATACCAGCACCGCCACCTGTGACTAGAGCAATTGTGTTATCGACTCGACCCATAATGCTATGTTTACCCCATAGAATACTTAGACCTATCCGCCACAGTAGACAGAACCAGCTGTAATCTACATCTTTCTTGAGCTAGAGTTCGTCACCATGCAAAAATTGCCGCACCCCTTTGAGATAAACATCTGGGGCTTCTAACATCGGGAAATGAGCCGTATTCGGAATTTCCCAATACTCCACCTGTTCACTTAACGCGGCTGCCCGTTGTCCCAAAACAGAGGGAATAATCTGATCATATTCCCCAGCCACTAATAGCGTTGGTACAGTTAACTGGGCAAATTCCGATGGCATTACCTCCGCCGCATATTTACTCACCGACGTTAACATCGTCCCCAATGCGGCATCATAATCCGCCATGATAAAATCTTCCAAAAATGTCCGACTTACTGTTCCTGGTAGAGGACGATGCAAAAATCGTGCCATAAATAACGATCCGGCAAAGGGAATGCGTAAAAACCAGCGGGGGCGATATTTTACCACATAACCGCCAAATTTATGAAACGCGGCAAAGGATTTCTCGTCATATTCAAAAATACCGCTACAGGTTAAAATCGCCCGTTCCACTTGCTCCGGATAGCGGTTGAGAAACATTGTCGCCACCGATGCACCCAGAGAATGAGCATTAATATAGACACGCTTGAGGGCGAGCATCTCTAACAGTATCGCCAAATCTTCGGCGTAGTCCTCCATTTCATAGAGTAACCCAACCGGTTCTGCGGGCAGCCGCGATCGCCCAAATCCGCGCAAATCGTAAAGCAAACAATTAAATTGATCCGACAGCGCTTCCGCCGTACTCTGCCAATACCGCGCCGAACCGCCCCACCCATGAATGAACACCATCACAGGCTGATCATCCAACGGCTGGGACGCACCAATCCACTCGTAGTAATGATCGACGCCGCGAACGTTAACTAGAGGCATTCTCGATTCGTTTTGATACCACCACTGATAACAATGTTATGGTTATCCAAAACTTTGACGTTTTGAACTTAAGTAGGAACGGAGACCATAAACTCCCGCCGAGCCTAAAAGCTCCAAGTTGTGTGCCGCATTGTGGTCAGCATGGGCAAGGTAGCCACAATGAACACACCTAAAAGAGT
>NZ_JAVJUO010000066.1:0-28382 GCF_040220555.1 Coleofasciculus sp. C1-SOL-03 | reverse complement strand
CCCTCACTATTCTGTGTTTGTGAAACAGCCATCCCTTCTGTGTAATCTGTGTTTTGAACACTGATTGCACGGATTTAGAGGAACGTTAGAGGTGGGGAGTTGAGAGGTTAGTCACACTGATTTCACAGACCGGTTAGTTCTCGCTGGCAAAGGATGAGAAGATGATTCGATGGTTGGGGAGATTATTTAGTTTTCTGTGTCAATCTGTGTCCCTCACTATTCTGTGTTTGTGAAACAGCCATCCCTTCTGCGTAATCTGTGTTTTTGTCAATACTTAGTCACAATTTTTATCGTAAGTTTAACAAAATACATGCGTCCAAGGGTACATTGAGCGTGAGGTGAAAACCATGAATTATACAAAGTTTCACGAAAATTCAAGGAATTTAGCAGGGTCTTAATTAGTTTTACTTACAAAATACCCATCATAGATAGTATAACTGAAAATCGTACAATCACCTCACAATCGCCGTAACCCCTGAAAATTCGTAGATTATTTCGGAACAGAGGTAAAAATCGAGCAATTATGACGTTTTGTTGCGATGTGAACCTGATTGGAAAATTTAAACCTTTATGGGGTGAAAGAATAGTTTGAATTATCAGAACTTGACAAATTAAGACGACATCGAATTTAGTCAAGCTAAGGAAATGTCAGTAGCGAAGGATACAGAAAGGGCAAAGTGGGATGTCGTGAATAGTCGTTATTGCCAGGAGTGCGATCGCTCTTGGGCAGGTTCTGATTCGTCTAAAGTCCAAAAGTATTTCGGGATAATTAAGTCATCAATACTTGTTTATTTAAATTACCCTTCTACCCGTTTCCCCCTCCCTACCCGACTTAATATCACTCATGAATTCTACCATCAGGCATTGTCGCCCCCTGCAAATTTGCCCCCATCAAATTCGTGGTACTTAATTCTGCCCGTGCCAGATTAGCATTACTCAAATTCGCCCCCATCAGATTGGTTCGTGCCAAATATGCCTCAATTAAATCCGACTCACTCAGATTGGCTTCCCGTAAATTTGTCCGACTCAAATCCGCCCGATTCAATCGCGCCAAACTCAGATTTCCCCGACTAACTTGGGCTTTATTCAACCTAACATCTGGCATTACAGCCCCCTGTAAATTCACGTCCGTTAAATCGGCTTCACTCAAAATCGCCCGTTCCAATTTCACATTCTTCAGCATAGCCCCGCGCAAATTCGCCCCCATCAAATTCACTTCCGTCAAAAATGCCGAACTCAAATTCGCGCCACTCAAATTTGCCCCGCGCAAATCCGCTTCCCGCAAATTCGTTTCCCTTAAATTGGCACCCCTTAAGTTCACTTTCAATAAATCAGCCCCGCGCAAATCTGCCCCTTGTAAATCGACGTTCTGCAAGATGGCGCCCCGCAGCTTGGCGGTATACATCCGCTTCTCTTCTCGCAAATTCGCCCCGCGTAAACACGCCCCAGTTAAATCTGCCCCACTTAAATTAGCCCCCCGCAAATCAGCATCCATTAAGTTAGCATCAAGCAAACTGGCTAATGTCAAATTGGCGCTTCTTAAGTCTGCACTTTGTAAACTTGCCCCATGTAAGTCGGCATTACTTAAATTAACCCCACTCAGCCACGCCTGATTTAAATTCGCGCCACTTAACCGTGTCCCCACTAAATTCGCTTTCCGGAAGTTAGCGCGACTCAGGTAGGCAAAAATTAACGTCGCGCCATGTAAATCAGCCCCATTGAGAACGATGCCAATTAAGTCCGCGCCAAACAAATTGACACCACTGAGGCTGACACCAGTAAACTTAGTTTCTCCCGCTTCATAGCGCTGTAGGAGTTCCTTAACGTTCATAGAATCGTTTCATTGATTGTGCGATCGCGCCAGCGGCTTGAGTGTTTTCATCGGCGTCCTCAATGGCTTGTGCTGTCTGGTAAAGCTTGGCTTCGAGTTCCTCAAGCGTGGGACAAGTCGAGAACAATTCAAATAACAAATCGTCTAAGGGCTTGGCTTTCATCAATAACCAATCATGTTGCGTTTTTTTAATCGGATGATAGAGTACCGAAAAAATTAATAATTTTGCCCGCAATGGGGTCGTATATTTCATTACATTTAACCGTAAATCAAACGGGTCATACGGGCATTGCTTTGACGCGGAATCCTGAGTTAAATTTTGTCCAATTTCTTGACCTTTAACACCTGATGATTGCTGCTGAATAAATTCGCTTTGCTTGTTTTTGTCTCCCTGTAGTTGGGTATTTTTGTTCCCTCGATTGATCGGTGATGGCAACCTTGTCGGTGGCGGTGCTGGTGGCTGCGATCGCACGGCTTTTGCGGCTTTAACACGGGTAATTTCTGAATCATCAGTATAGAGTTTTTGCAGCACCTTGAGAATCGTTTTTGCCACGACAATATAGTCTGCCTGTCGGTTGAGGGTTTGCACTTGCTGCTTGAGTGCTGCACTGAGTTTCTTGATGCTAGGGTAAGATTCTCTTAAGTCTTGAATTAAATCCGCCAAATTTAATTGTTCTAGAATCTGTGAGTTTGTCTCCCAGTGATTTTGACTGACATAAAGCATCAGTTTTTTGATTCGCAGGATATTACTGTTTTCTGCCAGTTCACTGGCGGTTTCTAAGACAATCCATGGAGGTTGAGTCGCGGCTTTAGGCGGGGATTTTGCGGCGACGACTTGAGTTAACTCTTCCGGTTCGCTATAGAGTGGTTCTAATTGATGAATAATCGTATCAGCCACGACTAAATATTCAGCTTGGCGGTTCAAGGTTTCCGCAAAGCTATAAAGCGTTGAACGAAGTTGTTCCAGACTGAAATGGGAGGCGCGAAGTTGTTGGATTAAATCAGAGAACTCATACTGATTCAGAATTGACAACTCGTTTTCCCACTGACTCTGGCAGGTATAAACCATTAACTTTTTTATCCGCGTTGAATTGTCGTGGGTTTCTAAATTTTTAACAATTCTATCTAAACTCAATAACCCTGGCATTAATCTAAATGATGAATTGTGAAATTATCGCTTTTATGGAGAAATAATCCGCTGCATTTTGTTTGTGAGCAGGATGCCTTGAACTGATATACCTGCTTAGATGCAATAACATACATTATTTATTTTGTCAATAGTTTAAATTACACCGATTTCCAACTCTATGATATCAAGACTGCCGGATGTAGAGACGTAGCATGCTACGTCTCTACATGGGTTCCAGAGGTAGCAGGCTGGATCTGGAACAGGTTCCCCCAGCTTCCCCAGAAATTATCCTGATCGGCTGGCACAGGCTAAGAAAATCATAAATACTGACCCCATTTTAGTGGCAGTTGAATCCCTTATCAGTAGTCGATTACGACTCCTTCTAAATCACTATGTTACTTACTCGTCAACAACTCAAAGCCAAAAAACGCAATGCCAAACGGCTGAGTCAACTCCTCCAAGATGCTAGAAGAGAACTTGAACACAACATTATTATGTTGGAGGATACGGTTCTCGATCAAGGCATTTGGCAAATGTCCGATATTTTACCCTCCCAAAATGCCCATTCCGTAATTGGCGAAATTCTCGCGATCGCGGATGCTTGGGAACAACTCAACCATTTTGAAATTGAGGAAAAGTTAGATCATATCGAGGGTAAATTCTATCAAAACTAAACCATTCTCTTTAATTTTCTCCATAATCAATTTATCCCACGACCTTGAGTTGTGGGATTTTGCCTCATATCTCAAAAAATATGTTCTCACGCAAGGTATTGAGGAGAGGGCGACCCGACCAAATTGAGTGGATACAGTTGTTCATTGATGCAAGCGGGTCGCCCCTACACGGCTCCCATAGGTGCTTCTTCTATGCATCACAGGCGTCATTGTGTTTGTAGACAGCTTCTAAGAAACATTTTTAGTCTGGGAGATACAACCACCATTATTGGGACACTATTCGAGAGAATCCATCTCTATTTGTGTAGATGAACTCATCCGCATCAGCTTTTCTTGCTCACTTTCGGGTTCTGTCACCAGAAACTCCATGTTAGACAGTGTAGACATCATTCCATTAAGCGGCATGATCTGATCAAACCCAATGGTCATTGTTCCCGCGCTTTGCATGCCAAAAGACTGAATCTGAAAATTCACACCAGGAGGCGTTCCGGGAAGATTCATTTGGCTCGATTCCTGAGATTGCTGTTGCATACTCATTTTCAGCGTCACCTGATCCTCCTGAATATCTTCCACCTCATATAAGACGTGAACCTGATCCAATGGCAACCCAGAAACAGGTACAGCGCTAGAGACTTGCCAGGTTGCGCCCACTCCCACTGCTGCTTTGGGAAATGGTGCGGCTGATAATTGCTCTAAGGAACTCAACATTTGCTGGAGCAGTTGTTGGAGGTTGGGGTCAAGATCCGCTGGTAACGATACATTAACATCTTTGGTGATTCCCTGCTGATTAATCACATAAGAAATCGTCACATCCTGGAGTTGTTGCAGTTGCGATCGCAGGTTTTGAATCAGTTCCGGCGGAGCGGTTGTATCCGAGACTACATCCACATCGGTGTAAGTCACTTTAATCTGAGCATCTCCATTCGCCTCAACCTGAGTCACCTCCGACTCAATGGTCATCTGTATAGGTGGCATATTGACATCAGGCATCACCTGACCATCCACCGTCCCCCTCATATCCATATTCATCGTCAGGACTGTGGTTTGCTTGGTGTTGGCGGTGGGTTTAAGCTGCACAATTTGCCGAGGTTGAACGCCCGGATCAAGTAAGACTATCCTTGATTTCGCTTCCGCCGCACTTTCGGTCGAATCGGGAATGGTTTCAATCAATGGTGTTTGAGCATTGACAGAGGGAGATGGCGGCGTTATTCCCGATCCGGTAATCAGTAAAAGGGCAGCACTTAGGAGGAAAGGTTTCTTCATCAGGTCATTCGAGATTCAGATACTGAATTCAATCTAGCTCACTTACCAGGGAGAGTGAGCGTTAATTGCCTGCATTCAACATTCAACACTCAAAACTCTCTCATGGGGTTGGGGCGGGTTTAGTTGCATCCAGGTGAGGGAAGAAACGATAATAGTGAAACCCGCCCCTACAAATTCAACATTCAACACTCAAAACAATTTAAATGCGTGACAGCTTAGTAAGGAATGTTAACAAACCTCAAATTATTACTGTTGCCTGTTGCCTGTTGCCTTGCCCTCATGTTTAACTTTAATTTTTTCCGACTACTTAGAACTTAGGTTGTTTGCGTAATAACTCACCAATGGTGAGATTGAACTCAGATTGTCCATCAAAGACGGTTCCCGTTTTGCTGTTATAAAATTTCACTTCAATTAAATGATAGCCATCGTCCGGTAAGGGGACATAACCGACAGAACGAACCACCTCTGGCGCTTGCTCTAAATAAAACTCAACAAATTGCCTCAAGGCTGGATTCTTTTGCGTTTTGTCCGCATTAATGTAGATAAATAAGGGGCGGGAAAGGGGTTGATATTCAGCCTGTTCTACCGTTTTCGGAGACGGAAGTACAGGTTCATTTCCCTCTTCTACTGCTACAGCTTTCAAGTCATCTTTATTCGCTTCGTAATAGGCTAAACCAAAGTACCCTAAAGCATTGGGGTCTTGACTCACCGCCTGCTGTAGGATGTCGTCATCTTCACTAGCCGTATAGTCGCTGCGACTCGCTCCGGCTTTCCCGACGATCGCTTCTGTAAAATAATCAAATGTACCGGAATCAGTGCCAGGACCATAGAGACTCAGGGGTCGATTGGGCCACGATTGGCGCACCTGATTCCATTTAGTGATTTTTCGTTGCGCCGCGGGTTCCCACATCGTTTTCAACTCTTGCACGGTGATGCTCTCAGCCCAATCATTTTCCGGATTGACGACTACCGTAATCGCATCAAAGGCAACGGGTAATTCAATATAAGGAACTCCCGCTTGTTTGCAGGCTTCCATTTCCTGGGTCTGGATAGGACGTGAAGCATTGTTAATGTCTGTTTCACCAGCGCAAAACTTTTCAAATCCGCCTCCTGTCCCCGAAAAGCCCACAGAAACGTCTACAGGAGCCTCAGCGGTGTTGTTAAACTCTTGAGCAACCGCTTGGGTAATCGGGTAAACCGTACTCGACCCATCAATGTTGATCGGTTGCGGTTGTTGAGACTGAACGTTGGAGGTACAGGAGTTCAATCCCACAGCAAAGCTGAGGGCGATCGCAACTGTACTAAGCCGGAAAACCCATCGCTGGGGTGTTATGTTCATGAGTAGAGTCCCCCATTATTTGAACATAGGGTACGGTTCAATCATGTCAGTATTAGTTTAAGCAGAATTTATCGAATGCTTATGGTGGATTCTAGAATCCTTTACCTGGGGATCGATTTCGGTACATCGGGCGCACGAGGGATTGTGATTGACGCCACGGGTGTCGTTCAAGCCGAAGTGCAATGTACGTTTGCGGCAACTCCCCTGACAGAATTAACGGCAATTTGGCAAAACACGCTGTATCGGCTGATTGAACAAATTCCGACACCGATTCGGCAGAACGTTACTCGTATCGCCATTGATGGGACATCAGCAACGGTACTGCTGTGCGATCGCCAAGGGACTCCAATCACCGAGCCACTTCTGTATAATGATGGGCGAGGGATAGAGGTGATCGAACAATTAAAGCAGATTGCTCCGGCTAATTCCGTGGTTCTCAGTGCTACCTCGAGTCTGGCTAAACTCTTGTGGTTGATTCACCATACACCAGATACCATTGAAAATTATTACTTCCTTCATCAAGCTGACTGGTTAGCCTTTTTATTACACGGTCAGCTCGGAATTAGCGACTATCACAATGCCTTAAAGCTGGGATATGACCCAGAAGCCCTAGACTATCCCCCTTGGATGAAACAACTTCCGCTCACACCAATATTACCCCAAGTCCTGGCTCCAGGAACGCCAGTTGGTGAAGTCACTCCAGAGATTTCCTCCCGGTTAGGATTACGCCGCGATTGCCAGGTTTGTACGGGTACAACGGATAGTATTGCCGCGTTTCTGGCTAGTGGGGCAAAGCATCCCGGTGAAGCGGTAACCTCTCTGGGTTCTACGTTAGTCTTGAAGTTATTGAGTCATACTCGTGTCGAGGATGCGAGTTACGGAATTTATTCTCACCGACTCGGAAACTTATGGTTAACCGGCGGTGCATCGAATACCGGAGGTGCTGTACTGCGACAATTCTTCAGCGATAGAGAACTTGAAGAACTTAGCCATCAAATCAACCCTGAGCAAGAAAGTCCCCTAGAGTATTATCCATTATTAACAAGAGGCGATCGCTTTCCCATCAATGACCCTGATTTGTCTCCCCAACTCGAGCCTCAACCTGCCAACCCTGTCGAATTTCTCCACGGTTTACTCGAAAGCATTGCCCGTATTGAAGCACGAGGCTATCAATTATTACAACAACTCAGTGCTACTCCCCTCACCTGCGTCTATACGGCGGGCGGAGGTGCTAAAAATCCAACATGGACAGCGATTCGCCAACGTCAGCTTCAGGTTGCCATTCAACCCTCCAGACACACAGCAGCAGCTTATGGTACGGCATTATTGAGTGTGTAGGGGCGGGTTTCACTACTATCCTGGCTTGGCTCACCCCAATGTAACTCAACCCGCCCCAGTCATAAGTTGAATTATGACATAAGACGAATGACGAATGACGAATGACAAATGACAAATGATATGCTGCTGACGGATGAACTACTCTTATATTACAAACGCTGTCGGCGTCGGGCGTTTCTCGATTATTGCGGTGATCCGACTCAAAAAGATCCGCCCCAAGATTTTCTGCTGAAACTGCGCCAAGATAGTTCGGCGCATCGGCAAGCTATCCTCAAAAGTGTGGAATACCAGGGAAGCTATCTGTCTTGGCAAGAAAGTCCACTCCTATCCCTATTGCCGTCTTCTGTAAACCTGACGTCGATACAAACCCCTAACTATGGGCGAGAAGATTGGCAAGGGGGAGCAAATGCAACATGGGCGTTGATGCAGCAAGGCGTCGATTGTATTGCCAAGGGAGTTTTGCTCAAGCAAACCGTTGAGGGCGTCACGCTGCTGGGTTCTCCTGATTTATTGCTCAAACAGCCGGGACATTCGATGTTCGGGGATTGGATGTATGTTCCAGTATCGATTAAATTTGGTAGGCGGGCTAAGGCGGATTATCAAATCATCGCCGCGTTTTATGCCCATCTTTTGGGTGAAATACAAGGAAGTTTGCCCAGTCAGGCTTGGTTAATTTTACGGCGTCAAAATGCTTACTCGGTAACTCTGGACAAATGGCTACCCTTGATGCAGGCAGAGTTGGTAGACTGTATCCAAACCTTGCGCCACTCTCAAGCGCCGGAAGTCTTTATCTCACGGCAAAAATGTGGGCTTTGCCATTGGCATAGTAGCTGTTATGCGATCGCGCAATCTCAAAAGCATCTTTCGTTAATACCCGGTGTTACACCAAGGCGTTACCAGAGTTTACAGGAATTAGGGATAACCACAGTAGAATCCCTTGCCCAAGCTGAGATTAGCACCTTGACATCTCTGTTTGGCAGTGAAGTGGCATTAAATTTGGTGCAACAGGCTCAATCGATTCAACATAATCGGGTGATTTTGCGTCAGAGATTTAATCCAGCTAGGGAGACTCCCCCATTCGACAGGTTGACGGAACCGGAGAACAACGCCAATGGTGCTGGAGTCAATTCTCACTCAGAGTTTCAGCCTGACACCTGCTGGGAACCGATTCGATACGTAGACTTATTACCCAAAGCCTCTGTTGAACTCTTCTTTGATATCGAGGCTCAACCCGACTTAAACCTGGACTATTTACTGGGTCTCTTAGTGATTGATCGCTCCACCAATACCGAAACATTTTACCCCTTCCTAGCAGAACATCCCGACGATGAGGGCTTCATCTGGCAGCAATTTTTAGAGTTGGTGTGGCTCTACCCCGATGCTCCCATCTTCCATTTTTCGGATTATGAAGTGGAAACCGTCAAGCGCTTAGCCAAACTTTACAAAACGCCCTTCACCCACCTACAGCCCTTACTGTCGCGCTTTGTCGATGTGCATCAGCAAGTGATGAGTACAGTCACCCTACCCGTGGAAAGCTATTCGCTCAAACATTTAGCCCGGTGGTTAGGCTTTGAGTGGCGGGATGCGGCGGTAACAGGGTCTCAATGCGTCTGTCTCTATGAGCAGTGGCTAACAACAGGCGATCGCTCGGTACTGGAGATGATCCAACGCTACAATGAAGATGATTGCCGTGCCACGTATCATCTGAAGAACTGGTTATGGGGATTTTTGCAGGCAAATGCTCCCACCTCTGCCTGAAGAATACGAAGTTATGCAAAGATTTCTGAAAAAACTCGAACTCGTTATTAATATTACAATTTTCTCTAATCAATCAATGTTAGCGTAGAGAGCATCGAGGGTTTCGCAGTCGTTGAATCGGATGGAAGCCCTCTAGGAACTTTTAAGAGGTGATCGCTATGCTTCCTATCTTCCTGATTCTTTTGTTCATCGCCATCGCAAGTCTCTGGCTGTCTTTACGCGCCTCTCACGAAGTTTCCCGGGTTTTAGCTATAGGTAGTGCCATATTTTGCTTAATTTTTGGGTTTGCTATGGCACCGTGGGCTATTCAGGTTTTGATTGTTCTGTCGCTTCTGGGCATCGAACGGTTATATCCCTTCCGGAAAACAGCCGCTGAATTGGTTACTCTCTCTCCGACCAAAAGACGGTAATTTGTTTGTTGAGGTCTACTCCAGACTATCATTCATTCAGCCAGGGAGTCTACTCCCCCAATTTATAACAGAAAAAATTTAATAAAGGAATGCCCCAGCTTTAACGCTGGGGTATTTTGATCGGAAGTAGAGACGTGGCATGCAACGTCTCTACAGGGTTTTCGCTCCTGTGTTGGACGTGCTAGGGTACAGCGCTAGTCATCGCTCGTAATCGTCATCTAGCATGAGGACATAATCAGCCATCTGTTTAGCGTAATGAAGGACTCTAGGCACTTCTAAGAAGTCTTCGTATTGCAAAACTCCATGACGGGATTCGTGAGCGATCGCGGCTAAGTCGAGTAAGTTGTCCTTGTCATCGTCTTGATAGTAACCTATGGTAATCTCAACCAGAGAAGGGTGTACCCAAGATTTTTCGGGTTGCTCTATCCTCGATAAATTGTTGGGTATGCTACTCATTGTTGAAGACTTATTACCAAGACTAAAAAATACACGGTCATTGTCTAAATTCCTGAATAGACCAGTAATAAATCCAGATACTTTTTCCCCATCCATGCCAAACCACTCTGATGTTTCATCCCCAGAGCGTAATCGGATAACCCGCAGTCCAGGGAATTCCTCAAAAACAGGTTGGTCTCGCTCGGCAAACGATAATCCCTCGACGGAAATTTGTCGATCCTGTAGCCACGTCCATTGCTGACGGATATTCTGAGCTAAACAGTAAAGTAATGTCGGCTTACCTCTTAACTCTTTTTTGTTGAGAGTCTGCTGAATAAATGTTCTGATTTTCGCCTTACCTTTATCGTCATTGGTAAAGCCTTTTCCCTCCTTGTTTATGCGGGTTAAGGCTTCATCATAGGGCATCCACGATTCTAAACCGGGAAAAATAGCAGTGATTTCAGCCGTCCGAGAAGACATTTTGACAATGACAGGAATTGTTTGGGGTTTCGCATCAGCGCTAGTTTCGGACGTTCGATTGACCAACCATAGCCCTACTGCATTGATAGGAGTATCTGGGTCTACATGGGGAAGTGTTATGTCAGATGGCGCCATCCGCACTCCTAGAGAGCGCAATAGGTCGATCAAGCTACAGATAGCTTTTTGACAATAACTTTTTTGTTTGGGAGTAATAAACTGGCTGACAAGTCCCTCATCCGCAAAACCGAGACGAATCGCACGTTTTGGGTCTCCCCAAGGGGCTAACTTATATTTAGTTTCATTTTCTTTACCTTCGTTATTTCTTTCTACAAACTTCCAATGTTTTTTATCATAAATTTCAAACCAAACTCCCACTTTACCACGTAGTTTTGATTGAACAGGCTGCACAAGATCAGCGACTTCACACCTTCGCTTATTTATCGCTTTTTCTCGCTCTGTACTCTTCGGTTTAAATTCAGGAGATAAATCTAAGCGTTGGGCTAAACCAGCCACTTCATCCACACAGATAGTCACTGTTAAACCTTCCGGGAACGAGTAACTTCCGGGTTCTGCATCTGGCAACCCTAAGCAGTACTTTATTGCTTTGAGGCGTTCTACTCGATTGTCTTCGTTGATGTACCAAATCCAAATGGTTAAATGTTCGCCAACGGATGAACGAATTGCACGCCGCAATGTTGCTTGTTCACCACGACGTTCTTCATAAAACTGATTCAGCCTCACCTGAAAATCCTCTTCCGTCTCTTCGGGTTCTGGTTTCCAGCTAAGACGCTCTGACTCCTGTTTTTTTAAGAGTTCTTGGCGGCGCAATTGGTAATCTGATTCAGATTCTCTTTTTTTATGGATACATTTCTTCAGTTCAGTTTCCTGTTTACGTAACCATCTTTTTTTTCTGGCTTCAAATTGCTTTTCGGTTTCTGCTTTTTTTCTAAGGATAGGCTCATCAAAACTTTTTTTGGGCTTTTTCAAGTCAAAGAACTGACTTGACGGCTTGTCTGTATCATATTTTTCCCGTTGACAATCTATCGGTTGCCAACAGTCCTTTAAGACATCAGCTATTTGGCTTAAGAGTTCGTGAGTATTAGCTGTAGGTAATCCTTTCGCTACTTTATGGTTGGGTTTCATCCCTTCTTTATAGGCAATGCCAATGTTAGGATTACCGCTTAAAGCGTCTGAGGGATTAGCTACTATTGGTTGCGGAGTCACTGAAAGAATGTCTAATTTTTTCAACAATATAGCTAGGTTTTCATCCCAGTCTGCTACACCTTTCTTTAATACCATCCGGCAAGAAAGAAAATAGTCTGTCCACTGATCAGGATTTAGTGCTTGTCCCCAATTCAGTTGGGCGCGGATGTAGGCGTTACTACCGTGATTTTTTGACAATTTAGAATCGTTTACACTGAGCCAGCGCCTAATGCTTGGCTTAACATCTAATCGGGGATAATGCAAATCAGGTTCCTGCACCATCCTCACTGTTAAAACTATTGAATAATAGTAAGTTTGTCCGTCTTCTGTATAATTTAACGGCTGCCAAGATATTAACTCTGCTCCTTGCCCACTTGATGGTATCGTTCGGTAAAACTGAAGTTTTTCGCCATCCACTTCAAACTTTAGTCCTGGTTTGGTTAGTTCTTTCGCTAGGAGGTGAGGCAACAAAATAAAATCATTGCCAGAGAGTTTAGCGGTTCCATTTGGATAAGTTGTAAACTGCTTTGTATAGGATACCTCTCTCCTTTCCCAAACCAATTTTTCGGCAGACAGATAACTCATCACCAATTGTCGTTCTTGAGCAGTGATGCCAACTTTCCTTTTATTACTTGGTTCTTCGGGAAATTCTGTATCTATCCAATAAGACAGAATTGCTGACAAATATTTTTGGGGGAGTTGGTGAGGACTGTATAACCAAAACTCCCCTAGCTTAGGTGATACTTTGCCAATGTAAATTAAACCAGGAGCTAGTCTTAATGCCCCATAGAGAGATTTCACGGGAAGGCTGGCTTGTTCAATCGCTTTATTATCCCGCTTGGCAGTAAGTCGTCTTATTTGTTGCTTGGCATCATCGGGAAACTTTAATCCAAAAAACTCTTGAGGTGGCAAGTCAGATTTTAAGCGGAAAGCGCATAAACAGATTTTTGGGTAGACCATGAGTAATAACCTATAAGTAATTAGAGATTGACTTGGGGTAAACCAGAAAGCTTTTTAGTTTTAGCGATCGCACAATAAAAAGGGCGATAGAGAGATTGCACGACCAAGCGATCGCGCCGGGGAATTTGTGGGTCATTTTCAAAATAAGGACGCAGTAAATTTACAATCCCGACCAGGACACTGGTAGCAGCAATATCTTCTTTTCCATCTTGGTTTCTAGCAGTATTTATCCCAAATTTAGCGTCGCACCAAAAAACTTGTGCATTGGCATTACCACGAATTAGACGCCCTATTACTTGCCAAAGAGAAACAAGAATATCCCAATGCACAGCCTCGCGATCGTCTACAGGTAGCGTCCTTAATTTTACTGAGAGGTGCAGCAGGTGAAGCCATTGACGATACGCCGTATCACGAAAATTCTCGCCTAATCCCCTCAATGTTTCCCCTGTAGCCGTTTTATGATTGTCAATTGCCCAACGGTTGATGGAGTGAATGGCATAAGATAAATCGTCAGGAACAGGGTGAGGTAAAACTAGAAAGTAAGCCGCTCCAATTACCGCCATTCCCTTCTCATCAACAATATTATGCCCTCGCTCAAATGCTTTAATTGGACTGATCAAAATTGGTTCCGATCTTGTCGCAAAATCCGGCGCTCGTCCCCGCTGCAATGCATGACGATTATCCCGCTCATCATGCCACTCCTTAGGGGTTTCATCATCAGGAGATAGAGGGATAACTTTATCTTTCCATCCTAAATCAACCAGACGCTGGTAAACCCAATTAACTTGTTCATAGCTGTTAACCATTAATGATATTTTTCTCCCCTTCAACGCTTTGAGTTTATCAGTTAGATAATCCTCTTCTACTAACTTAGTAACAATTTGTTCTAGGTTACGACGCTTATTATCTCCTGCTCCCGACACAGAGATAGCGTTTTGATGCTTATCAAAGAAGGGTAAAAACGTTGAACTTATGACCATTTCCTTTGATGTATCTGGTACAAGTACTCCATAAACAGGTACATCAACATGATAGGCAGGTGATTTTCCCGCCCAACTTGTTCCCGACATTAGCAATAAGTGGGGACTGGCAATATTATCTGCTTTGAATAATTCATCAAAATGCACGAACAACCAACGTCCAACACCTGTGCAGCGGAAAAACTGTAAGCTGCCTAATGAGTCTCTGTAGGATTTGTGGTACTGAAATGCCAGTTGATTTCCCATTGGCATTGCTGGAATAACCGCATTAAAGTCTGGTGGGGGAGCATCAAACCACATTGAATCTGATGTATCCAGATTTAGGATTCCTTGCACCTGTCGCCATTTGATCATCATAAAGGAAAGCTTACTTTGCAGAACACAGACTAGCAAGGCAAACTCTAGTTTGACGGAAATTTCATTGATTTTTTCCGAGGACAAGGGAACTGTTGCAGTTTGCTCAACCCATGTCCGAATAGCTGCACGTTTTTTGTCTTTTTTAGCCAAGGTAAATAAGGGATTACGCTCGTCGTCTAAATTTTTGATATATGGCTCAAACGTACCCTTCATTAAGGCATCGCATTGTTGAGATTGTTCTACATTATCCGGGTCTGTCCTTGTTAGTAACGTAGCCACCTCTCGCAACAATAGCCAGTCCGTGAAATAATGCTTAGAGTCTCGCCATTTAGCTAAGTCATTTTCATTGCTCAATAAGTGGTAGATTTTATCGGCTGTGCCGTTAGCTATACGGCAAGCGTCCCACCAATCTGAGACAATATCATTCTCAAGCAGTCTTGACTTTTTCTGCTTTAATTTGTCTTCAACATAATCGTGGAGCTTGTTCAACCAAGCATCTCTTGCAGGTCTGCACAATGTCTGATCAGGGCTAAATGCTTTATCTAGATAGGCTTGGTGTTGGTCAACTTCATCCACAATGACCAAATCACTGCGCCTAGAAACCAATTCAAAATACAGGATACTCTCTCGGTTTATTACTCGTGGAATCCTGCTATAAACTAAGCTTCCTGGTGTGGCAATCCAGATCGAAGCGTTAACTAGATCGCAGTCTTTTTTATGAGAGGGACATACACCGTAAGCTGGACAAGCTTTGTGCTTAGATGATAGTTCTGATTCGTCTTCGTTGCTTGTCTCTATAGGTTCCAAGTTCAAACATGGCTGCATACCCATTTCAAACGGTATTTCCATCTCCGGCTTAACTGCAGGGGTCAATAGGCAAGTATTACTCAGCCATTGGAACCCCGGATGGTTTTGGTTAAACGCTTCATTTGGATTAGAGTTGTAAACGGCTTTGTGTAATCTATTTAAGTGGCTGGCTTTGTTGGAATTCCCCAAGATAGGAGCCACGTCAGTAATTCCCACTTCGGCAAACATTTTAGTCAACTCAAAGATTTGTAGTACATCCGCTACAACTAGCGTAACGTGCAATTTATTACGCCACGCACAGACGGCTAAAACCTTCATCAAGTTGGACTTGCCAGATGACACCATCCCGACTAAATGCCTGATTCTATTGATGGTTAAAGTCTCAGCATCAACTAATTCTTGGGTATCGTTAAATACTTGTAGTTGGATTTTACTAAAAAGACTTACCCACTTTGGCTTTAGTCCCCTATTACCCCTTTCTTCATCCATCCATGCGGCTGTTTCCCTAAGTTCAGCCCAAGATAATTGCAGCGGATTCCTCAACGACACACCAGCTATATTGTGATTTTTTGGACGTTGTAAATTAGCAATCAGAGGCGATATCGCAACGGTTTCCTTTTTCCCTTTTACTTCACACTTATAATTTCCAGCTTTAGCCCAAGCAAGCGCCTTTCTTTGCGATAACTCTACTGACTTTTTTAATGTATCGTTATAAATCTGGAATCGGTGATTGGCAACTGTAATATTGGTTCGCCTTAGATATTGCCACGATTCCCCTACTTCATACCCACGACTATCTGACGGAAAATCTCGATAACGCTGTAGGGCTTCTTTCCAGATAAATGGACTATCAAACTGTGGCAATAGATGACGAGCGATCGCTAACATTCGATACTGATTTTCCGTCCAATTTGGGCATTCTGGATGTGAAATAGGATAACCAGTCAGTAGCACCCAAAGACTGTTCGCTGTGGCGCCGGGAAGCAATACGCTCAACAGGTAAAGTCCTAACTCGATCTCACATAACTCTTTATCTAAATCGTTCTTTAGAGGTGCATACCATTTCGTCGTATTTCTCATTTCTCACTTCCTAGCTTTTTAATAACTTTCTTTACAAATGAACTTTCAAACATTACCTGAGATTTTTTGATCGAGACGGGACAGTAACCTCGAAATTCTTGGATGTACTCCTGACCATAACTTTTCAGTTCATCAGGAAAGACAAAAAAGGATTTATGGTAAGGCTGATGCTTGAGTTGACGAATAGGCTGATTGACTTTTTTGGCTAAGTTATATGCCGATTCCCAAAACTTGACATCAACTGCCCAGACTGTTCCATCTGGAAAAACTAAATGTAAGTCATATTGGTCGAGTTCTGGATATAGCTTAACTTCTAATCGGTTTAACTGTTTCAATCTTCCTTCGAGTCGCAGTTCGGCTTTCCCGGGACGATGAATAAAATATCGTAAATCCTTCTTCAGCCAAAAGATTTCATCCGACTGATGCTCGGCTAAAGGGACAGGATTCTTTTTTTCTTTAGCACAATGTTTGTTCTCACATTTCAATTTATTATCTTTTGTTACATACATTAAACCGCCACAATGACCGCAGCCGTAAAAATTCTCACCTAACTTATAAGATTCTGGAGCTTTTTCATAGCTATGTATCAGAAGATATTGCACGAGCTTAAAATCTACAGCGCTGTCAACATAAAGTTGACCCCTTGTTACGACAGGATTTTCTATAAGATACGTCCTAAACCTCGTATAGAGTTCATGGTTTGGTGCGGCTTTAGTCATTACCTCATTAATCACTTTCTTTTGGAAATCACCCCATTCATCGAAGTATTCCCCTGCGGTTTCAATACAAAACCCACTCGGCTTTTGGTCTTCTATCAGTCGCTGATCGAGCCATTCTTCAGGGCAATCAATTTCTATATCCCAATCTTTTAAGGGGCGCTGCGCCCATCTGGACACAAAATCAGGAACTCCTTGTATCGGTTGACGCACTCGGGCTATTAAACAAGCAAGTGCCAGCTTGTTTACCCCTAATTGCAAGACAGCCGGATAGGCTGAGAGGCTTTTGGGGATTTGGTGTTCATACTCACATAGACCCTTAGCTATCTGTTGGAGCGTACCCTCTCCGATCAGATTCACCCGATCAGGTTCTTTGACTTCCTCGCTATCCGTAACTAATGATGTCATGTCGTACCTTCTGTGTCCTGTTGGCGTCCTCATTGCCTTAATCTTTCCCGTCGCCTCCCAGCGCCTGAGGGTATCCACGCTAACCCCTATGCGCTCTGATGCTTCTTTTGGACTCACAAACTCTGGAATAGGCTTTTCCTCAATTCGATTCCTCTACTATAGCCGCATTTCTAGATTTGCATAGATATTTTTGTAAAATTTGGGCAGCGAAATCGCAATGCGCTGCTGGCATTAATCGGAAGTTCCCCCTTGACAAAATAACGAAATGCTTAGTTGGTGCGGTATAGAGCCATTTTTTGAACCTCTGGCGAATGGGTACATTGTGAAAAAGACTCCTAGAACGGATAATGACCGCGATCGCTCTTTTTTCCCAACGTCGTCTGATTGCGGTTTACGGGTAAGTTCCAACAGGGCTAAGGGTTGAAATAATTATCGCGATCGCGTAAATTAACTATGCGATCTAACTAATCGGTTTGGATATAGCGGTTTGCGACTGGGTAGAGTACAGCTAAAATTTATGATACTGGGTCATCTTGGCGTAAAGTGTATTCACCTGAGTTGCAGTTATTCAGAAAGAGATTTGAGACGATAACCTAAACCGTGTACCGTTTCAATTAAATCATCGGGAGCGCCTACGGATCGAAGTTTGGAGCGCAGGCTTTTGACATGAACCTTAATCGTATCTTCTTTCGGAGGATTATCGATAGACCAAACATGCTCAATAATGGCACTCCGACTCATAATTTGCCGTCCATTGCGAATCAGCAATTCTAAAAGACTATATTCTTTGGGAGTCAAGCGCAGAGTTTGATCGCCGTAGCAGACTTCATAAGTCCCTGGATCTAAACGCAATTGTCCCCACTCTAAACTAGGGGGAGAAACCGTTTGCCCTCGTCGCAGTAGCGCTCGAATTCTCGCCAGTAACTCGGGAATATCCAGAGGCTTAACCATATAGTCATCAGCGCCTGCGTCCAAACCGATAACTTTATCCGTACTGGTATCCCGAGCCGTGATCATCAATACTGGCATCTGATAACCCTGGGAACGCAAGCGTTGGCACAAATGAATCCCATCCAATTTCGGCAACATCATGTCCAGCAAAATGAGGTCGTAATCGAGGGTGTTCACTTGCACCCAAGCCGCCTCTCCATCGGAAACCGTATCAACGGCATACCGTTGTATTGCCAGTGCTTCAGCCAAGGCTTCAGCCAAATAGATATCATCTTCAACCAGAAGAATTCTCACTGATAGATATACAATTCCCTTATATGAATTTATCACGAGGCAGCTTCAAAATAAACGGCGCTAAGAGAATCAACGATATTATTCGATTAAGGGGAGCGAGGGAAACTGGGGGAGCTGTTAGCTGTTCAGTTATTTTTGCATTCTTGCACTAGAGCAGAAAATGTTCAATTAAAGCTTATCAGAGCAGTATTGAGAAAACGGATAGCGAACTACTTCAACATAAACTGGGTTGGTTTAGTTAAGAATTGTAAAAAATATCAACTGCTTGCTCCCATTTTATGTAAAGAATCCTCTGTTTCCTTAAAAAATTTAGGTATCCTAATCTAAATGCTGAACAGCTTATTTGTCACTGCGAAGCACTAGCTGTTGTTATGTCTTAGGAGAAGTCAAATGCCAAAATCTATCGGTGTCAAAAGCATTATCGGAGGTGTTTGTCTGGCATTACTTATTTTTATGGGTACTAGCGTTATTGCCTATAGCCAGCTGACTCAACTGATGGAACTTTCCCGATGGATGGACTATAGTGACAAATCACAGGAACAGTTAGCGGCTGTAGTCACTCAGATGCCGAGAACCCAATTGAGTCTAATTCTGGGGTACAGTCTCAGCATAGCCATACTGATCGTGCTGTGCGGGTTGCTTCTGAAGCCGCATTTTCGATTGAAAGCAGAAATAGAACCAACCTGCGATCGCCCACAGTCAGAGACGACTCTAGAGCAAATGGCGCAACGAGAGCAACTCATCCTGAGTAGCGCTCAACGCATCCGTCAAACCCTGGATCTGGACACGATTCTCGACACCACAGTCACCGAAGTGCGAGAATTTCTGGGTGTTGATCGAGTCTTAGTCTATCGGATTTGGTCTGATGGTACAGGAAGTACCGTAGCCGAATCTGTCACTCCTGATATCCCACCCATTTTGGGACAAACGTTTCCGGCGGAAGTATTTCCCGAACAGATGCATCAATTGTACTGTCAAGGGCGGATTCGCACCGTAGTCAATCCAGAAACCGATGGAGTAACGCCCTGCTTAGTGGAATTTCTCCAGCAGTTAGGTGTCAAATCTAAACTCGTCGTACCCATTCTGCAACAAGAAAAGCTTTGGGGACTACTGATTGCTCATCACTGTTCTCAACCTAGACAATGGCAATCCTTAGAAATTGACTTACTGTATCAATTAGCCATCCAAGTTACCATCGCCATTCACCAAGCCCAACTTTATCAACAGCTTCAGCATGAATTAATTGAGCGCCAATCGATTGAAGCCCAACTGCGTCAAGCCCGCGATCAACTGGAAATCCGAGTCCAAGAACGGACTGCGGAACTGATGCAGACGAACGCGGATCTCCAGACTCAAATCCATGAACGCCGGGAAGCAGAAGCCGCATTAAGAATTAGTGAAGAACGCTTTCGGGTGGCGCTGCATAACTCACCCATTACGGTATTTAATCAAGACACCAATCTGCGCTACACCTGGGTCTATAATCCGGCGAGTCGGATTAATACCGACGCACTAATTGGAAAATCAGAATCAGAAATGTTTGCACCAGAAAATGCCCAAAAGCTAATTCCGATTAAACATCGTGTCTTGACCACAGGAGTAGGTGAGCGCCAAGAAATATCGATTATCGTAGAAGGCAAAGTCCGGTACTACGATTTAACCGTAGAACCCTTACGAAACCATGCCGAAGAAGTGGTTGGCATTACCTGTGCCGCCACCAACATTACCGAAATTCGGATTCGGGAACAAGCACTTCGGGAAAGTGAACGGTTTATTCAACGCATTGCTCACGCGATGCCAACCGCGTTGTATCTCTATGACTTAATCGAAAAGCGCCATATCTACAGCAATCAACAAATTACTCAACTCATCGGTTACTCCCCTGAAGAAATTCAAGCCATGGCACCAACATTTCCGCAAAATCTGATTCACCCTGATGATCAATCTAAATGTACTACCACCATTCAACGATTTGTCACCGCTAAAGAAGGAGAAATTATTGAGACAGACTATCGCATCCAACATAAATCCGGGGGATGGCGTTGGCTGTATAGTCGCGAGATGGTGTTTACTCGCACGGCTGATGGTTTACCCCAGCAGATTCTCGGTACTGCCCAAGATATTACCGAACACAAGCAGGCAGAATCAATACGTCTGGCACTTGCACAAGAACAGGAACTCAGACAAGTCCAGCTTAACTTTTTTTCCATGGCATCTCATGAATTTCGCACGCCCTTGAGTACTATTTTAGCTAGTATTCAATTACTGAAATATTACTATCCAGAAGGCTCAGATAATAGAATCCGTCGCAATATTGACCGCATTGAGACAACCGCTAAAACTATGACTCAACTTTTGGGTGACATCTTAACAATCAGCCGAGCGGAAACTGGCAAATTAGACTTTACCCCTCACCCACTTGACTTAGAAGAATTTTGTTGTAATTTAGTGGAAGAGATGCAAGTAAATGCTGGTTCAAATTATTCGATTAATTTTATTAATCAATATCACTATCCTCTTGTTTGTTTAGACGAAAAATTATTGCGTTCTATTTTAATAAATTTACTCTCTAATGCAATTAAATATTCCCAGAAAGGTAGTCGAATAGATTTAATATTGACCTGTAGTCAATCCACAGCAACGTTTCAAATTAAAGACTCAGGCATTGGGATTCCTGTAGAGGATCAAAAAAAATTGTTTAGTATATTTCATCGCGGTACGAATATTGGCAACATTCCCGGCACCGGATTAGGATTAGCGGTTGTCAAGAAATGTCTAGACATACAAGGGGGTACGATTTCAGTCAATAGTGAAGTAGGAGTCGGTACAACGATGACAATCACGATACCCTTGCCATCGGCATGACTTATGCTGAAGTTTAGACTAAGTACTGGACATAAATTCTATCGGCTGTACTAAGAAACGTTAACAATTTTCAACTTTTTACTGTTCTCTGAACCTTCCTAATCTCAACCGTTAACTTTAATTTTGTCCAACTACTTAGTGCTTGATCTAGGGAAATGAATGATTTTGCCACCTATCTACACCCACAAACATTCTGTACGTCCAAGCCAATTGAATCAATTTCTTTCATGGGGTATTCTTTTCCCTACTACAACCAAGTTCGACAGGCTCTTGCCCAAGCTCTTGCTGAATATCCTGCACTTCCATTAAGAAAAGCCCAGAGGCGCAATTTCCAGAGCGTTCATACTCCTGAGTATCTCCGAAAAGTTGGATTACAAGCTCTTGAAAAACCACTAGATGAGGTGAGTGCCGCCCTACCCGAATTGAGTATTGAATGCGAAGGCTTGGAGTACGGTTTACCCGGATACCTCTATGGTTTAGGAGGTATGATGGAAGCAATTGATCAGATGAAAAAAGGAAACCTGAAACGTGCCTATTGTTTCAGTATGGTCGGACATCATGCTTACAGTAATTGGGGACACGGTTATTGTCTTTTAAATCCTCTAGCTGCGGCAGCACGATACGCTCAGATGCAAGGATTTGAGAAAATTTTGATGATTGACTGGGATATTCATCATGGAGATGGCACTCAGTCAATTTTTAGCCATGATCCCAGCATTTATTGCATTAGCATTCACAGTGCTGTAGACCTTTATATGGCTAAAGCCTCAGACTTAAAATATGGGACAACGACGGCGGCTGAAGCTGTTGGACACTGTAATATTCCTATTTTAAATACATCGTTTCCCGTTGATATTGTAGAGGAACTGGGACTAACGGGTAAGTTTTACTCTGGACATGAGAGCATCAACATTTTCCAGCAATCTCTAGATTGCCTGCCGTGGCAACCGGACTTGATTACTATTTTTTCGGGTTATGACTCACATCGGGATGATTGTGGTAAATGTTCAACCGATTGGACGAATGCTGATTTCTGCAAACTGACTGAAATTGTATTAGATGCTGCTAAGAGATATAGGTGTCCAGTACTCTCTGCTCATGGAGGTGGCTATAGATTACCCGTCACAGTTGCAGCGGCTGTTGCCCATGTCAAGACTTTAGCAACTTATAGATAAGATAACCCCCTTTTACCACGGCGATTAAACTGAAGTTCCCCCAACCAAAAAATCAAAACTGCCTCACCGTGCGGCTTTCCGCGATTTTTTAGCCGCCCTACATGGGTACGATTTTTGAGTGGTTTGAGCACTCAAACCACTACGTAATAAGGCTTTAGCCTGGGTGTAGTACATCCGCACGGGGGGAACTTCAGATTAAAATCGCTGCTACACAAACAAAGTCCGCCTACGCGGACTTTGTTTTTACGGGGGTGTCTAACCCGGATTTGGTATCATATCAAGTCCGCCGAAATAACCGTAATATCCTTTTTCCTTGCAACCTTGCTCCTTCCCTTCTGCCCTCTGCCTTCTGCCATCTGCCTTGTCTCTACCAAGGACTTCCAATCATAGTAAATGCTGCCCAATAATAGGGATGGGAGAGAGATTTGTCGCCTTGAGCTTCTAATGTTGACGGTAGAGGTACAGGTTGTCCACTTCCCCGTAATTGTCCCCCTTCGAGACGTACATCACCATTCAGCATAGCAAGCTGTGCTTGTCGTAAGGCTTCAGCTTTAATCGGGGCGGTTTGCAACTTCCGATAAAACTCCGTCATTAATCCAGAAGTGCCTTCATCACTGACATACCACAAGCTCGACAGCGCTGACTTGGCACCCGCTTGCACCGCTAATCCGGCAAACCCTAACTCCGCTTTTTCATCACCGACTGCTGTACGACATGCTGACAGGATTAACAATTCAATTGGAGTGCGACGATTATTCCAGCCTAATTCTCGCAGTTGATTCAGGCGCAGCAGGTCATTCCATAATAGGATATAGGAATTTTCTAGCGGACCAGGCTTGAATTCACCGTGAGTGGCTAAATGCACAATTGTGGCATCTTGGCTTTGGGTTTTGAGCGTTTCTAGGGTAACTTTTTCATTCAGGAAGGTTTCTCCATCGCGAATACTTTCAATAGTTTGAAGCTCTAGGGGTACAGCAGGTAAAGGACTCAGATTCAGCTCTTTCGCCAGACTACTGGATTCAGCAACTCCCATCGCTAAAACGGGAGCATTTTGAATATTGTTATAGCTGGTATCGGTAATACTGAGACTAGGCATTAACCCCACACTGTATTTTTCCACTAAAAACTTTTGACCATCATGGAGAGCTGCTACAGGTAATGAACGCAAACCACTATCCATAATGAAAACTAGATTTTGAATGCCTTGCGCCTCTAACTCAGCTTCTAAGGGAGCGATTAACCAGTCATACAGTTGTTGAGCAGGTTTTAGATAACTGGTGGTTCTCCGTTTAATGGGGTTGGTGATTTCGCGGCGTAATTTGGTCGCCGTTTCCACGATAGTCTCTTGGGTGACATCAGGGAGGCTGACAATCTTTTTATCTTGAGCTGAAACCATTCTCAGTTCCAGGCGTCCGGCAACGAATGTGGTATAAACAAATGCAGGTTTTATCCCCGTTTGTTGCTGAATTTTATTCAGGATTTCGGGTGCATCGGCAGGATTGTTAACACTGGGTTTTGGTCCTAAGTATCCCGAAAAGGCATCGGTAAGAACACTGTCAAGTGTGGAAATTTCTAAGTCAGCATCAGCGACCTGGTTACTCACTGAAAGGTTAGGATAGACGCTAGTTACTGGTAGATTGTTGTGAGAGGGTATCCGAGCAATGATTTCAATATTTTCTTGTCGGACAGGACGAGTAAAAGATTGAACGGGTAAGATTGTTCCGGTAAATCCATTGCCGTTTGTAATTGCACCTGCTGTGCCATTTTGGGTCGCATTTCCAACTTCAAAGGGATCAAAGGCGGTACCACCACCATGTCGAATCACAATCGGATCACCACCTGTGGCAAGCGTCGCTTGTATGCCAGTTTGAGAAACAAATGTACCTGTGGCTCTCAAATAACCATCTGTGGTGATGTTAATGGCAATTTCAGTCCCTTCTGTTTCGGTTGGACTCAATGAGATGGCTGCTGGGTTTCTCGGCAAACCTTGAGCATTGATAAACGTCAAATCAATACCCGGAGCGTCTCTGAGGAATTCAGGTTGACCGTTATTGAGCGTGATTAAACCCGCGAAACCCCCAGTAGCACTGGAGTTAACCTCTGCAAGTGTAATTTGACCCAGGGTGGAAGCATCGATAGAACCTCCACCCAATGGACCCGATGAGTTTAAATTCTGTGTTGTAATATCTCCAGTTTGGCTGGTGAGGGCGATCGCATTCCCTTTACCTGTTTCTGAAGATGTATCAATGTTACCCGTGGTGATATTATTTGAGGTTGTAACAGTTACTGCGTTTTCTTCTGTCTCTCCCTCTTCTGTCTCTCCCTTGGCGGTTAAGTCACCGCTTTGTATCGCTCCTGACTGGCTGGTCAAGGTAATTCCGCCATTGGTTGAAGAGACATTGGCTGTGGCAATTCCGTTATTTGCCTGGAGGTTGACGCTTTCTCCTTCTATATCCGCCGCAGCAATATTACCTTGACTAGCGGTGAGGTTGACGTCACCCTGAGTAGCTGTGAGTTTTCCTTGACTGGTATTAATAGAACCTTGACTATTGAGTGTGATATCTGCCTCCGTGGCGGTAACACTAGCCGTGTTGATGCCATTATTGGCTTGAAAGTTAACTGTTAGCGCTTCCACATTAGCTGTCGTCACCCTTCCCTGGTTGGCGGTTAGATTTACAACTCCTTCAGTTACCTGAATATCCGCCGTCGTAATATCACCTTGGCTAGCGTTGAGGTTGACGTCACCCTGAGTGGCTGTGAGTTTTCCTTGACTGGTATTAATAGAACCTTGACTATTGAGTGTGATATCTGCCTCCGTGGCGGTAACACTAGACGTGTTGATGCCAGTATTGGCTTGAAGGTTAACTGTTAGCGCTTCGACATTAGCTGTCGTCACGCTTCCCTGGTTGGCGGTTAGATTTACAACTCCTTCAGTTACCTGAATATCCGCCGTCGTAATATTACCTTGGCTGGCGTTGAGGTTGACGTCACCCTGAGTGGCGGTGAGTGTTCCTTGACTGGTATTAATAGAACCGACTTCACTATCGAGTGTAATATCTTCTGTCGTAGCAGTAACACTAGCGGTATTGATATCATTACTAGCCTGGAAGTTAACCGTTTGCGCGTCTACATTAGCTGTCGTTATACTTCCTTCATCTGCACTCAGATTTACCCCACCTTCAGTTACCTGAATATCCGTCGTCGTAATATCACCTTGGCTAGCGCTGAGGTTGACGTTACCCTGAGTGGCGGTGAGTGTTCCTTGACTGGTATTAATAGAACCGACTTCACTATCGAGCGTAATATCTTCTGTCGTAGCGGTAACACTAGCGGTATTGATATCATTACTAGCCTGGAAGCTAACCGTTTGCGCGTCTACATTAGCTGTCGTTACACTTCCCTCGTCTGCGGTTAAATCCACCACCCCTTCCGTTACCTGAATATCCGCTGTTGTAATATCACCCTGGTTAGCACTTAGGTTTACGTCACCCTGAGTTGCGCTGAGTGTTCCTTCACTCATATCGATAGAACCGATTGCACTATCGAGGGTGATATCTTCCTCCGTGGCGGTAACACTGGCGGTATTGATGTCATTATTTGCCTCAAGGTTGACTATTTCTGACTCAAGGTTAGCATTGCTAAAGTCTATACTATCCGCCAAGATCCTAATGCCTTTTGGAGCATTTTCTGGAAGCGTTTCGGGTGCAAGAGTGCTAATTGTCAAAGGCAAACTCGTGTCATCTGCTAAAACCGCTTTAACCTCTCCAGCACTTTCAATTGTCAGTGACCCTAAATCCTGAGTTTCAGGGATTAAAAATTCGGGTCCAAAGTTTTGAGCGCCGACATCCCCCTGGAATTCAATGTTACCCTGACCTGCAATTAAGGTCAGGTTGAAGGGAGGGGTATCAGAATCATCCGGAAAGCCATCATCTGATAGAGCGCTAGAAACGGTGGCACCAAACATGATATTACCCGCTTTACCAGTATCTTCTGTATTAAATGTTGTATCGAATGTCACATCAGTGACCAGGATGACATGACCGGCAAATTGAATTGGACCGCCAGTGGTTTTGATTTCCCCAGCTACCCGGGTTTGTTCAGCATTGACGAATAGACTGTTAAATACTGTGGTTGAGCTACCTACCAAGTCAGCATTTCCGGTAACATTATCACCAATGATTAGACTTTCTAAGGAATGAATGTTGCCGACTTCACCGTTAAAGAAAACCTCGCCTGTACCGGGAGAGACTTGTAGCGTCTGGTCACTTTCGGTTCTACCGTTGACATTGCCATCAAAGATAATATTACCTGCCTGATCACCCCCGGTACTAATTTTAACGATATCGGCACTGATTTCAATCGTATCGCCGATTGGATTGGGATTGTTTCCGATCCTGATAGTCTGACCCTCTGTGGTAATGTCGGCATTAATTTTTGTATCCGAGCTATTCAGTTCGATTGAAGCATTACCCGTACCTTCCAGATTGCCATTAACATTAATTTTGCCGCCGGACTCGGGTGATTGAATCGTCACCGGATCTTGGAAACTGACCCCCCCAGAGTCAATGACAATTTCTCCATTACCCGTATCTTTTCCAATTGTAATTTGGCTAAAGCCGTTAGCTATAGCATCCAAGTCTGTATCGCTGATATCTAAAATCCCTTGTCCATTGGGGGGTGAGCCAATATCAATCGAAGCATTATCCGTTGTTGGCTTCAGGGAAATGGTTCCCTGATTCGGGGTACTGACTGAGTTCTCTCCGCCATTAAAGTCTATTTCATCAGCGGTTAAGTCAATAGTTTTTGTTACCGTGACCAGATTATCAAAGGTTACAGATTCCCCATTATTAACGGTCAAATTCCTTAAGGGTGTGCTATTGCCTACAGCGCCGTCAAACAATACCGTGCTATTCTCTGCGTTTACCGTTAAAGCTTGACTGTTTGCTATTGTCCCATCTACAGAACTGTTGAAATTAATCTCACCCTCTTTATTGGTAATGACAATATCTTCACCTACAGTGACTGGACTGTTGAGGTTTATCGTAGTATCGGCATCAGATGTGGTGATGTCGCCATTGAGTGTGATTCCGCTATTACCCTGGATCGTTAGATTGTTGATGTCGTTGCCATTGCCGATCGCATCTACTGTAACGCTACCTGTACCTGCATCCAGGGTTAGGTTAGCTGGATTCGTTCCCTGAATCGTACCAGTGTTAAACGCGATCGCACTCCCATTGGAGGTAAATGTCGTAGTATTGCTGTTGAGGTTAAATGTGGTGGCTGTGTAATTCTGTTCCCGGGTGTTGTAATTTGTCTGGGTAAAATTAATGGTTTCTGCTGTAACCTTTAGGTTACCAGCAATAGTAAAAGCGCCTAAGTCAATGGCATTCATGTCATTTAGGGTAACATCTTCGCCACTTGTCACGGTTACTGTACTGAAGTCATTGGCATTATCTAGAGTAATATCATTCCCATTAGCATTTAATGTCGTCTCACCTGTAACACTCAAGTCACCACTATCGGTAATATTACTCCCGGCAGTAACATCTAATGTGCCAGTAATATTAGAATCGCCTAAAACAATCTCATCAGTATCGTTCAGGGTAACATTTGCGCCACTTGTCACGGTTACTGTACTGAAGTCATTATTGGCATTATCTAGAGTAATATCATTGCCATTGGCGTTTAATGTCGTCTCACCTGTAACACTCAGGTTGCCACTATCTGTAATCGCGCCATTGGCAGTAACACCTAATGTGCCAGTAATATTAGAAGCGCCTAAATCAATCCCATTGGTATCGTTTAAGGTAACATTTGCGCCATTGGCAACTACTGTAGTGAAGTTATTGGCATTATTTAAAGTAATATCATTGCCATTGGCATTTAATGTCGTCTCACCTGTAACACTCAGGTTGCCACTATCGGTAAT